>JAURHM010000089.1 GCA_030833315.1 Burkholderiales bacterium | reverse complement strand
ATCGGTGCCGTGGGCACCGCGATTCTCGGCATCATCCTGTTCAACGAAGCCGCCACCGTGGCGCGCATCGCCTGCATCGGGCTGATCGTTACCGGAATATTCGGACTGAAGCTCGCCTCCAGCAGCAGCTGAAGCCGGTTCCGGGACTACTTCACCGCTGAAGGTGCTTGCAAAGTTACCGTCGCCGCCGCGGGTGCCGGGGATTCCGTTACCCCATCCGGTGCGGGTTCCATAACGTATTCATCCATTACCCCTTCCAGCTCGCATTGTGCACGACCACGTGTCACCGTAAGGCTGCCGGTGATCTTGCCGGGCATCCCGCAGAAACGTTCGCGGTCGATGTCACGGAACAGGAACTTCACGAACTGTTTCTCGTGATCGATCAGGAATGAACCCTTCTCTTCTTTCAGCGTGACGATGGTGACGTGACCGGTGTCTTCCCATCGGCTGTAGGCGTCATCGCGCACGATATGCACAGAACAGGTTCTGGGCTTCCACTTCGAGTAATAAGCGATGCTCTTGGTACGACCGCCGATCAATTCAACAGCGATGCGCGCGTGCCGGTCCTCGGTCCCAAGCTTGCAAACCAGCGTTTCCGCCTTGCCCTTCATAACCGTGCCCGCCGGCTTGGGCTTGGGCTGCGGCTTGGCACAGCACGGCGCCGCCGCTTTCTGCGGCGCCGGCTGCTGGGCTGCGGCAGAAGCCGTCAGCACAAGCGAAAAAACGATATAAGATATTGTTTTTAATGATAAATATTTAATGGTCATCATTAAAAAAGAACTACACTCAAATCGCTGCAACGATGGCATCACCCATCTCTTTGGTGCCTGCTTTGCCGCCCAGATCGCCGGTCAGGTTTTTGCCTTCGGAAACAACCTTGTCGACCGCCGCATCAATCAGCTTCGCGGCCGCCGTGGCTTTGGGATCGTTGCGCGTACGGCCCAGCCACTCGAACAGCATCATGCCGGACATGATCATTGCGTAGGGGTTGGCGATGTTCTTGCCAGCGATGTCCGGGGCCGAGCCGTGCGTGGCCTGCGCCATCGCCTGCTTCTCGCCAACCACCAGGCCCGGCGCGAGACCGAGACCGCCGACCAGACCTGCTCCGAGGTCGGTCATGATATCGCCGAACTGGTTGGTGGTGACCACCACGTCATACTGCTGCGGCTTCATCACCGCCTTCATGGCAAAACCGTCGATCAGCACTTCTTCGAACTCGACGTCCGGATAGTTCTTCGCCATCGCGCGACACTCGCGCGCGAACATGCCGCAGACCAGACGATAGACCGGCTCCTTGTGCAGCGCGGTGACCTTCTTGCGCTTGCGCGTGCGTGCGATCTCGAAGGCTTCGCGCGCGACGCGGCTGGCGCCCTTGCGGGTGACCACGCGCATGCCGACGGCGATTTCGTCATTGGGCTGGAATTCGCCGGCACCGGCAAACACCACGCTGCTCGACTGCATGCCTTCGGTGGTCTCGCGCAGAAAAACGATATCCACATTCTTGTGCAGCGACGGCAGGTTCGGATATGACTTCACCGGCTTGACGTTGGCGAACAACTCGAACTTCTTGCGCAGCGGCGGATTGATCCAGGTGTTGTCGGTACGCGGGTAGGCGTTATGACCGATGGGGCCCTGCACCCAGCCGTCAACCGTTTTCAGGGTTTCAACGGTGATCTCCGGCATCGTATGGCCATGCGACTCATGGCCCTTCCTGCCGATCGGCAGCGGCAGCCACTCGATCTGCAGGCCGGCCTTGGCGGCTGCCGCCTTCATCACCTTGACGCACTCCGGCACCACTTCCAGTCCGATATCGTCGCCTTCAAGTACTCCCAGTTTGTACACTTGTCCTGCTCCTCTTGGTAAACCGCTTTGTTTTGCGCCGTAATCCGGCTTCGTGTTGTTCTGCCGCTTATTCCGTAATGTCGCCGATCTGCTTGACCACCCGCACGAAGCGCTCGTTCTGCTCGCGCATGAAGGTCGTAAAATCCTCGGGCGAACTGCTGACGATCACTTCCGCCCCGCTGTCATTGACGCGTTTGATCACTTCGGGGTCCGCCATGGTTTTCACCGCGGCAGCAAACATCCGGTCGATGATGGCACGTGACGTACCGGTCGGGAAATACACACCCTGCCAGGAACCCGTCTTCATGTCCTTATAGCCCAGTTCAGGCATCGTCGGCACATCAGGCAAGGCCTTGACGCGCCGGATCGCGGAAACGCCGAGGATTTTCATCTTACCGTTGCGCACATGCGGCATTACCGAAGCAATGCTGACGAAAGCCACGCCGACCTCGCCGGTCAGCAACGCCGTAGCAGCAGCACCCGCGCCGCCCTTGTACGGGATATGTACCAGGTCGATACCGGCCAGCTTCATGAACTGCTCCATCTCCAGACGGCCGTTGCTGCCGGCGCCGGCGGAACCGTAGTTAAGTTTGCCCTTCTGCAGCTTGGCGAAGGCAATGAACTCCTTCATGTTTTTCACCGGCACGGACGGGTGTGCCGCCAGGCCCACCGGCACATCCACCACCTGCGTCACTGCTGCGAAATCACGTACCGGACGTACCGGAAATTTCGGATAGATGCTCGGATTGATCGCCATGGTACCGATATTGCCAAGCAGGAAGGTGTAACCATCCGCCGGCGCCTTTGCCGCGACCTCGACACCGATATTGCCGGAAGCGCCGGCGCGGTTGTCGATCAGGATCTGCTGACCGAGTTCCTGCTGCAGCTTCGGCTGCATCAAACGCCCCACCAGATCGGAAGCGCCACCCGGCGCAAACGGCACGATCATGCGTACGGCACGCACCGGATAGGCATCGGCCGCCTGCGCCGGAAGCACAATTGCAAATGCCAGCGCGCCAAACACCATCGCTGTTTTTCTGTTCATGCTGTTTATCCTGTTAAATGGTTTTGCCGAGCGCTCAGCGGGCATTTCGGCGTACCGCTTCCTCGAGCAGCGGATAGGCACTCACCGAACTTGGCGTACCGAGAATCGGCACTGCGCGCAGCCATTGCGGCCCCAGCTGCTTGATCGAGGTCACGCCCATCAGACCCAGCGCGGTGCGTATTTCCAGTTCCATCAGCTCGAGCATGCGCGCAACACCCGCTTCCCCGCCGGCACTCAGGGAGAGGCCCAGCAGCTTTCCGACGCCCACGGCCTTGGCGCCCAGGCACAGCATCTTCACCACGTCTGTGCCGCGCTGCACGCCGCCGTCGGCCAGCACTTCGGCGCGTCCGGCGACCGCCCTCACCACTTCATCAAGCACTTCAATGCTGCCCTGCGCGTGATCGAGCTGGCGTCCGCCGTGATTGGACACGTAAACCACATCGGCGCCGTGCTCGACCGCCAGCACCGCATCTTCTGCCGTCGCGATGCCCTTGGCGATCAGCGGCAGGCCGACACGCTCCTTCATCCAGATCAGGTCTTTCCAGTTCAGACTGGCCTGAAAGGACTGGTCGCCGAAACCTTCCTTGACCGGCAGGCCGCTGACAATGTCGCGCTCCCGCCGGCCGTAGAAATTGCGATCCACCGTCACGCACAGCGCGCCGTATTCGGCCTTGCGCACTCGATCCAGAATGCCTTCGATCCAGATCCGATCACCGCGCACATACAGCTGGAATATCAGTTTGCGTTTGACCGCCTGCTGCGCCGCCTCGAGGCTGGGCTTGGCCGCGGTGGCGATAAAAGCCGTGGTGCCACGGGAATCAGCCGCACGCGCCACGGCCGGACCGCCTTCGTGATGCACCTTGCCGAGGAAGCCGCCGACCGGCGCGGGAAACACCGGGAAGGCCAGTTCCTGACCGAGCAGCGTGGTACTAAGGTCAATATTGCGCACATCGACCAATACCCGCTGGCGCAGCGCCAGTGCATCGAGACCGGCACGGTTACGCCGTAGCGTCATTTCCGAATCGGCGCCGCCCATCAGGTGATCCCATACCGGAGCCGGTAGCTTGCGGTAGGCCGCCAGCGCAATTTCCTGCAGCGTGTCGAACTGGCCGGGTAGCTTTTTCTCCAGGCCCAACGGATTGGCGTTTTTTCCGCCTGCTTTCCCGGTGGTTTTCTTCGCCACCGGCTTGCGCGCGGCAGCGACCTTGGCGACGGGTTTGATGGCGGATTTTTTCACTGCGGTTTTTTTGCTGCCAACGGCCATTTCAATCGTCCTTCCTGCGGTGAGTCCTGCTGAAAATTATTATATTTATTAATAAAAACAAATACTTAAATCACAATCTCCGATTCATGCAATTTATTGCCGGTTCAACAGGAAGCGTTTTTCCCACTGCTCGACGCCATCCAGACCCAGCACTTCGTTGTATTCCTTTGAGGACAACATGCGCTCTCGCACTGCAGCGGTATTGCCGTCACGCTTCAGGGTGCCCAAAGCGTTTTGGATTGCAAATCCTGCCGCATTACGCGCAAGTCCCGGGAAAATGGCCAGACGGAAACCGAGCCCTTCGATTTCCGGCACGGTCAGTTCGCCCAGCTTGCCGCCGCCGTCGATATTGACCAGACAGGGTGCGTCGGTTTCCGTGGTCACCCGCTTCAGGTCATCGAGGATGGTCGCGCTGTTCTTCAGTTCGACAAACACCACATCGGCGCCGGCCTTGCGGTAAGCCTGGCCGCGGCGGATCGCCTCATCCAGCCCGAGGCCGCCTGCCGCATCGGTGCGAGCAATGATGATGAAGTCGGGGTCGCGGCGCGCCGCAACAGCCGCCTCGATCTTGCCGACATGCTCCTCCATCGACACCACCGGCCGTGAACCCGGCAGATGGCCGCAGCGTTTCGGCGCGACCTGGTCCTCAATATGGATGGCCGACACCCCTGCGCTTTCGAACTCACGCACGGTCTGGCGCACATTCACCGCATTGCCGTAGCCGGTATCGGCATCGCAGATCAGCGGAATATCGACGCAGGCCGCCGCACGGTGGGCATGCGCCGCAAACAGGGTCAGGTCGATCAGGCCGACGTCGGGCTGGCCGAGCAGGCAAGCGGAGACCCCGTTGCCGGTCATGTATACCGCCTCAAACCCCGCCTGCTGGACCATGCGTGCGCCATAAGCGTCGTAGATACCCGGCGCCACGATCATGTCGCCTTCAGTCAGGCGCTTGCGCAACTGCTGTCTTACCGTGAGATTTGCCGCCATGTTCATTCTTTCAATGTTGAAACGTCACTGTGAATCGGTCAGGCCGAGCTTCTTTTTCACCACCTCGGTCTCCTTGATGTCCTGAGTCAGCTGGGCGCGGAAAGCCTCCGGCCCCTGGAAGCCGTCGAGCTGCGACACCCGCGTGAGATAGGTTTTCCATTCCTGGGTCTGCTGCGCCTTCTGGATGGCAGAGGCCAGGCGGTCGATCACGGGTTTCGGGGTACCGGTCTTCGCCATGATGCCGCGCCACTGGTAGCGCACGACATCCCAGCCCTTCTCCTTGTAGGTCGGCACGTCCGGAAAATCCTCAAGCCGCTTCTCCGACGAAACGGCCAGCACGCGCACCTTGCCGGCATCGATCATCGGTTTGACGTTGCCGGGATTGGTTGCCGCAGCGTCGATGTGGCCACCGGCAATCGCCGTCAGCGCCGGTCCGCCGCCCGGATACGGCACCCAGGCGGTTTTGAACTTGGCGACGTCGGAGAACACTTCCCAGGCCACGCGGTGTGAGCTGATCGCAAACGGGCCGCCGACATTCAGGTATTCGGGCTTTTTGCGGGCAAAGGCAACAAACTGCTCCAGCGTCTTGAACGGTGTCGAGGTATGCACGATCAGGCCGTAGGGATCGATCTGCGAGCGTGCGATCATCTGCAGATCATCGACTTTGAATTGCGCAGTTTTTTCACTGAACAGCGTCGCCAGCGACAGCGTGTTGGCGGCGATGGTGTAACCATCCGCCGGTCCGCGCACCAGCATGTTGACCATGACGATGCCCGAACCGCCGGTACGGTTTTCGACCACGACGTTCTGGCCCAGCTCGGGGATCAGCAGCTTGGCCAGCGTTCGCGCATAGATATCCACCGGCGAGCCTGCCGCCGACCAGCACAGGATGGTGATCTGCTTGCCCGGGTAGGACTGCGCCTGTGCCAGACCGGCTAATCCGGCCAGCGCCAGCGATGCAACAATCTGTTTCAGCTTCATGCGGCCTCCCCTCCAACATTCCAGTCCGGATGTTTCT
>JAURHM010000031.1 GCA_030833315.1 Burkholderiales bacterium | reverse complement strand
TATCCTGCGCTCCGAACAATTCCGTTCGGGCCGCGTTCACACCGGCATCATCGGTGAAGTCACCGGCAAGAAAGTTTAAGACGCATGAATACAACAACGAATAATCCCGTCGCCGCCGCCAAGCGAGCCGGCCGTAATGCGCTGGACGAAAGCGCTGGTAAACAATTGCTGGCGGCACATGGCGTCAAGGTACCGCAGTCGCGGGTGGCGAAAGGCGTTGCCGATGTCGATGCCGTGATGAACGGTTTGCAGGCGCCGGTGGTGGTCAAGGTGATGTCACCGGACATCCTGCACAAGAGCGATGCCGGCGGTGTGAAAATCAATCTGCGTTCTGCTGCTGAAGTGAAATCGGCGATCGAGGGCATGCTCAACGCGCCGAAGATCAAGGGCGCGCGCATCGAAGGTTTTCTGGTCGAGGAAATGGCGCCTGCCGGTCATGAGCTGGTGATCGGCGGTTTGCGCGATCCGCAGTTTGGTCCGCTGGTGATGGTCGGCCTCGGCGGTATCTTTGTCGAAATTCTCAAAGACGTGTCTTTCCGGTTGTGCCCGATCACCCGCATCGATGCCGAGGAGATGATTGCCGAGCTCAAAGGGGCCGCGATTCTGAAAGGCGCCCGTGGTACCAAGCCGGCATCGATGGACGCCATCATTGATGTGCTGCTGAAAGTGGGCGGTGACAACGGTCTGCTGATGCAGCACGCCGCCGACATCAGTGAAGCTGACATCAATCCGCTGATTGTGTCCGACACCACAGCGGTTGCGGTCGATGCGCGCTTTATTCTGGGTTAAGAATATGAACATCATCGAAGAATTCACGCCCCTGTTTGCGCCGAAGACGGTTGCCGTTATCGGCGCCTCGACCAAGGGCAATGCACTGCCTAATGTATTCATCCGTCGCATCCGCGAATTCGGTTTCAGCGGCGACATTTATCCGATCCATCCCGCTGCGGCAGAGATCGACGGCCTGACCGCCTACAAAACGCTGGCGGATACGCCCAAGCCGGTGGATTACGCGTATATCGCCGTCTCCGGCGCGCAGATTCCCGGCATGCTTGCAGCGGCCAAGGGCCATGTGCGTTTTGCACAGGTGATTTCGAGCGGTTTCGGCGAAGTCGATGAAGGCAAGGATCTGCAAGCCGAGCTGGTTAGTGCCGCACAAGCCGGCGGCATGCGTTTGCTGGGTCCGAACTGCCTGGGCATTTATACGCCGCGCGGCCGGGTGACCTTTGCCGAGATCGGTCCGAAAGAAGTCGGCCATGTCGGCATCGTGTCGCAGAGCGGCGGCCTCGGCACCGACATCATCCGCCGCGGTCTGGCGCGCGGCCTGAAGTTCTCCGGTTTGGTCACCGTCGGCAACTGTGCCGATGTCACGCCTTCCGACCTGCTGGAGTTTTATCTGGCCGATCCGCAGACCAAGGTCATCGGCATGTATATCGAGACGGCAAAAGACGGCCGTCGCCTGTTCGACATCCTGCGCAATGCCAAGGCTTCGAAGCCGGTGGTGATCCTGAAGGGCGGTCGCACCCAGCAGGGGTTGGCTGCAGCGGCTTCGCATACCGGATCGCTGGCCGGCGATGATCGCGTCTGGGTAGCGCTGGCGCGGCAGACCGGCTGTATGCTGGTCGACACGCTGGATCAATTCGTCGACACACTGCTGATCTTCCAGTCGTTGACGCCGCGTCCTCAGCGGCCGACGCAAAAAGTCGTGCTGTTCGGCAATGGCGGTGGCACCAGCGTGCTGGCTACCGACTATTACTCGCGACTCGGTCTCGACGTGACGCCGTTTGCGCAGGAAGCGATCAATGCACTCGCGGACATGAAGCTGCCGCCCGGCACCAGCATTACCAATCCCGTGGATTGTCCGGTGGGCACGCTGCAGCAGGACGACGGACGTGTCGCCGAGAAAATCCTCGATATCATTTACAGCCAGGGCAAACCCGAAGCGCTGGTGATGCACCTGAACCTGTCGGCTTTTGTCGGGCGCACCAAACCCGAAGTGCTCGACAACCTGGTGGCGGCGGCGATGCGTGTGCAGGAAAAATATCCGGACCGGTCGCATTTTATCCTTGTGCTGCGTTCCGACGGCGAACCCGGACTGGAGGCGCGCAAACGCGAGTTCCGCGACAAGGCGGTGGCGCTGGGTGTGCCGGTTTATGATGAGATGGCCAATGCCGGCCATCCGCTGGCGGCGCTGGCGACTTTCGAACGTTTCAAGTCTGCACGCCCCTGAGTTCAAGGACATGACTTACAAACACCAGTTTCGCGCCACCGGCTATCCCCTGCGACTTTATAGCGGCAAGAATGCGCTGGAAAACCTGCCGGCGGAACTGAAGCGTTATAAAGCGCAGCGCGCTTTTGTGGTTTGCGGCCGCAGCGTATCGCGTAAAACCGATCTGATCGATCGCATCGCAAGAATTCTCGGTCCCGCCTACGCCGGCCGTTATGACGAAATCGAGAAAGACACCACGCTGGTATCGGTGCAGGCTGCGGCTACAGCAGCACGGTCGGTCAATGCTGATCTGCTGATCGCCGTCGGCTCCGGTAGCGTCATTCAGGGTACGCGGGTGGTTGCCGTACTGCTGGCGGAAAAGGCACCGGTCGATCAGCTGATTACGCAGTATCCGGACAATGCCCCGGCGATCAGTCCCAAACTGCTGGCGCCGAAACTGCCGATCATCAACGTACTGACCGCAGCAACGACCGCACAGAACCGCGCCGGTTCTGCGGTCAAGGATCCGGCACGACCCAATCGCATGGAATTTTTTGATCCGAAGACCCGCCCTGCGGCGGTGTTCTGGGATGAAGACGCATTACTAACCGCACCGGTGTCACTGGCGCGCACCACGGGTACCTCGGTGTTCTGGCGTTCGCTGATGAACCTCGGCGCACCGCGCATGGCGCCGTTGTCCGAAGGTGACCGGCTGCAGGCTTTCCGGCTGGCACGAGGTGCCTTTTCCCGCATGAGCGATCCACTGGACGCCGGCGCGCGTATCGAAATGTGCGCCGCAGCTTTCCTGCAGAACCGGGATGCGGATGATGGCGGTGCGCTGACGGAAAAACACTGGCCGGCCCGTGTGGTGTACGCGCTGGCCACCGCGCTGTTCAATCTGCACGGCCATGTCGGGCAGGGCGAGGCCAACTCGGCATTGACGGCGACGGTGATTCGCCATTTCGGTGCGCGTGATCCGGAGGCGATGGCCCTGATCGCCGCCGCTTTCGGCGTGACCGATGAACGACCTGCGCATGAACGCGCCGCCGACGCTGTTGAGCAGGCGTTTGCCCGGGCCGGCATGCCGACCAAATTGCGCGAGCTCGATATTCCGCGCGATAGCCTGGCCACGGTGCTCGAAAATTCACTGAGAAATTTCAATGCCGATCCGCAGCGTGAATTTTTGCGCGAGCGTGAGACATTGATGGCTGCCTTGCAGGCCGCTTGGTAATAATCAATAAATGATTGATTGTTAAGTATTTTTTGTAACTCGTAATCTCGAGCGAATTGTGCCGTGCAGGTTCTCCATTTAACACCCCAGGAATTCATTACCAACCTGCCGCCCTGTCCGTAATGCCAATCCGCTCTGACTTACGGAGACGGTGCTTTGTATATCTATACCGAATGTGCGCATGAGTGGGCCAAAGATGCCGAGGCTGAAACGGCCGATGGCGAAAAAGTCGTTCGCGATGCTGTGGGTAATGTGCTGAGCGACGGCAATACCGTGACCGTGATCAAGGATCTCAAGGTCAAGGGTTCGTCGAGCGTGGTCAAGGTCGGCACCAAGGTCAAAGGCATACGCCTGGTCGACGGTGACCACGACATCGATTGCAAAATCGACGGTATCGGTGCGATGAAGCTGAAATCGCAGTTCGTGAAAAAAGCTGAACACAAAAGCTTTCTCCATAGTGCGGTCCAAGGCTTGACGCTCGGGTCGCTGCTCCCAAGAATCCCTTAAAACAACAAAGCCCGCCGCAAAACGCGGGCGCATCCGCAGTTTGCATCCATTCGGCAAACCTTAGTTGTGGAGGAGCCCGGCATGAATACATCAACGATCGCAATTCGCCTGCTTTGGGTCGTCATGGCTGCAACGTCATTCATGGCAGTTGCACAGGAATTTCCGTCGCGCCCGGTGCGCTTCCTGATTCCGCTGGCCGCCGGCGGTGGCGGTGACATCACCGTGCGGGCGGTGTCGCAAAAACTGAATGCGGCCTGGGGCCAGTCGGTGGTGGTCGACAACCGGCCCGGCGGCACCGGCGCTATTGCGCTGGAGACCGTGGCGCGAGCCCAGCCCGACGGCTACACCATTGTGATGATCAGTGGCACGCATACCGCGCGGCGGGCGACGCATCACGGCCGGCTGCCCTATGACCTGATCCGGGATTTCGCACCGGTGACACAGATGACCCAGCAGTCCTATGTGCTGGTGCTGCATCCGACGGTAGCGGCGAAATCCATTGCCGAACTGCTGGCGCTGGCGAAAGCGAAACCCGGCAGCCTGACTTACGGTTCGGCCGGACAGGGCAGCCTGCAGCATCTCTCGGGGGCGCTACTGGCGACCCTGACCAATACCAATCTGCTGCATGTTGCCTACAAAGGCGGTGGTCCCGCGCTGGCCGATGTGCTGGGCGGGCAGATCAGCATGGTGTTTGCGACGCCGCTGGAATCGGTGCCGCATATCAAGTCGGGGCGCTTGCGTGCGTTGGCGGTGACCAGTCCGCAGCGTTCGCCGGCGATGCCCGACCTGCCGTCGATCGCCGAGACCGGCGTAGCCGGATACGAAGTGACGAACTGGTACGGCGTGCTGGCGCCAGTCGCCATCCGCAAACCGGTCCTGGAAAAACTCAATCGCAGCATTGTGAATGCGCTGCGCACGCCGGATCTGACCGAACGTTTCCAGAAGGACGGTGTGGAGCCGATTGCTTCGACGCCACTTGAATTCCAGAAGCATATTCACGCCGAAATCGCCAAGTGGGAACGTGTAGTGGCTGCGGCCGGTATCAAGGCGGATTGACGGATTTTTTGTAATTCAATTTGAGTAACGGAAGAAGAAAGGGCAGAACATGCACGTGGGATTCATAGGACTGGGGACGATGGGCGCTTCGATCGCATTGAATGCGATGAAGGGCGGTTTTGCACTGACGGTGCATGACATGCGCAAGGAAGCGGGTGCGCCGCATATCAAGGGCGGCGCGCAATGGGCGGACAGCGTCGAGGATGTCGGTCGCGATGCAGACGTTGTGCTGACGTCGCTGCCGGGACCGAAGGAAGTGAAGGCGGTCGCCGCAGGCCTGATCAAGACCATGCGTCCGGGCACGGTGTGGTTTGACCTGTCGACAAACTCGCCGACGGTAGTGCGCGAGCTGCATGCGCGCTTTGCGGAGAAGAAAATTTCGGTGCTGGATGCCCCGGTCAGCGGCGGCCCCAGCGGCGCCAAGTCCGGCAAGATGGCGCTGTGGGTCGGTGGCGATCAAAAAGAATTCGATCGCTGCCGCAAGGTTCTGGATGCCGTCGGCGACCAGGTGATCTATATCGGCGCGATCGGCGCCGGTTCCGTGGCCAAGCTGGTGCATAACTGCGCCGGTTATGCGATGCAGTTGGCGCTGGCCGAATTGTTCACCATGGGGGTCAAGGCTGGCGTCGAGCCGCTGCCGTTGTGGGCGGCGATCCGCCAGGGTGCGCTGGGCCGCAAGCGTTCGTTTGACCGCATGGGCGACCAGTTCCTCCAGGGCAAATTCGATCCGCCGGCATTCGCCCTCGCGCTGGCGCACAAGGATGTCACGTTGGCGACCGAACTCGCACGCGAGATCGGTGTGCCGATGCGGCTGGCCAATCTGACCTATGCCGAAATGACCGACGCGCTGAACCGCGGTTGGGACAAACGCGATTCGCGTTCTTTCCTGATCCTGCAGCAGGAGCGGGCCGGGCTGGAAATCAAAGTGCCGGTCGAGGATATCGAGGCGGTGCTCAAGCGCGACGGCTGATTACCGGCAGTCCGGTACGCCTTGCAGTAGGCGGAATTATTCCTGATCGCCTTTACTTCACGGATCAAACCCTGCAGCCCCCAGGTCACAGGGCAGGCGTATTTCTGATAACCGGGAAATCCATACCATCATGAAGCCCCGATACCTAATTATCGTATTCGCCGCGATGGCTACGCCGGCTTTTGCCATAAACATGAATGTCTTCTCAAGGATGCGCCGGTGACCCGGCTGTCTACCGAGGGGCTTAAAACCTTCGCTAACACCATCAAGTACATACTGGAAACCGGCGCCGCCGGCGTCACGGTGGAATGGAAAGCACCGAAAACGCCTTTCACCAGCAAGACAGGCCGGTGAGCACGGTGATCGAAGGCAAACGCAAATGCCCTGACACCACGATTGAATCCGAAGCCAAAGCCCTAATTGCCGCCAAAGGCATTGATGCCGACAACAAAGTTGTTGCGCTGACCGAAGACAGTCTCAACTGCATGGCGCAGGCGCTGGGTTGCGTTGCTGACGCCATCGATTTCGATTCTTATCCCGAACAGTAGATTACTGTCACGGCTGCACCTGGCCGTATGATCATTGCTGTGACCGGGATGCTCCCCGCCGGCTTACAAACGCTTACACATTGTTACTGCAAAGCGGTCGATTTGCGCCGGTCTGCGGCGTTAAGGTTATTACGGGAATCAACCCGCGGACCCTTCAAGGAGCATCGAATATGTACATCAAGACCCTCATGATTGCTGCGGTACTGGCTGCAGCCCCCACTGCTTACGCGCAGACGCAGGCTCCGGCGTCAACCCCCGGCGTCGACAAGCGCCAGGAAGTGCAGCAGAAACGCATCGACAAGGGCGTCGAATCCGGGCAACTCAACATCAAGGAAGCGGGACGTCTTGAACGCCATCAGACGCACATTGCGAACATGGAGAGCAAGGCCAAGGCCGACGGCACAGTGACCAAAAACGAGCGCGCCCGCCTGCATCATGCGCAGGATCAGGAAAGCAGGCGCATCCATCACCAGAAACACGACCGCCAAAAAGCCAACTGATACCTGTGGTTGATCAACCACAGCCGCCCCGCAAGGGCGGCTTTTTTTACGCTCTGTGCGACCGGCCTCGGCTAGAATCAAGGCCACATTCTGACCCGTGGAGATGGTTGTATGGATGCGTTGAAAGTCGGTATGAAGCATGTGGCGGAACGCGAAGTCACCGAAGCGATGACCACCAAGCGCGGCGAGTACCGGGTGTTTTCGACGCCTTCGATGGTGCAGTTCTGCGAAGCTTCTGCCGGTGAGCTGATCGCACCGCATCTGCAGCCGGGCCAGGGCCAGGTCGGGATCGTGGTGACCATACGCCACATGGGGCCGACGCCGATGGGCAAACGCGTACGTGCCGAGGTTGAACTGACCGGTATCGATCGGCGTCGGCTGAGTTTCAAAATCAAGGTGTTCGATGATGTCGAGCAGGTCGGCGAAGCCGAGCATGACCGGTTTATCGTTGATCTCGACAAGTATCAGGCCAAGCTTAAAAAGAAGATCGAAGGCTGAAGTCGCGCCGCACCGGCGCGCGGAGGAGGCATCATGGCGTGGATCATCACCAAGTATTTCCTGACGGCCGCGGTCGTCGTGCTGGTCTCCGAGCTGGCCAAGCGCAGCGACAAACTCGGCGGTCTGGTCGCCGCACTGCCTATGGTGACGCTGCTGACCCTGATCTGGTTGTATGTTGAAAACCAGCCAGCGGAAAAAATCGCCAACCATGCCTGGTATACCTTCTGGTACGTGATTCCGACGCTGCCGATGTTTCTGGTTTTTCCCTTGCTGTTGCCGCGCATCGGATTCTGGCCGGCGCTGCTGGCCTGCACGGTGATCACCGCTGTCTGTTTTGCGCTGTTTGCACTGGCGTTGCGGCGTTTCGGCATCGAATTGATTTAACAGGGATATTGTCTTGACGCAAAAAATAGAACTGGTGGTTTGTGACATGGCGGGCACCACGGTACGCGATGCCGGGCAAGTGCCGCAGGCCTTCACCTCGGCGCTGGCAGCCCACGGTATTGACGTCACGCCGCAGGCGATCAACAGCCTGCGCGGCGCATCCAAACGGCTGGCGATTCTCAATCTGATTCCGCCGCAGGCCCCGGATCGCGAGCGCGTGGCCGAACGGGTTTATGCAACTTTTGTGCAGCATCTGGCGCAGGTGTTTAACGGTACGGTGGAACCGGTCCCCGGTGCCCGTGTAATGATGGATACTCTGCGCGCCCGCGGCGTGCGCGTCGCGCTGAATACCGGTTTCGACCGCGAAACCACGGAGCTGCTGCTCGATGCATTGCGCTGGCGTGACGGCGTGGTGGATGCGGTGGTCTGCGGCGATGAAGTCAAACTGGGGCGTCCGGCCCCTTATATGATTTTCCATTGCATGGAAGCGACGGGCGTGAGTAATGTGCGCCATGTCGCCAATGTCGGCGATACCGTGCTTGATCTGCAGTCCGGGCACAACGCTGGCGTGAACTGGAATATCGGCGTGTTGTCCGGCGCCCATGGTCGTGACCAGATGCAGGCCCTTCCGCATACCCATCTGCTGGGCAGCGTGGCGGATTTGCCGGAACTATTCTTCGGTCGCGCCTGAACCCGGCGTCAGAACTGTTCGTCCTCGCGCAGGTAGCGCCACTGGCCGACGGGCAGATCGCCGAGCATCACCTTGCCGATGCGTACCCGTTTCAGGCCGGTGACAGTGAGTCCGACCAGCTCGCACATGCGGCGGATCTGGCGCTTTTTGCCCTGGCGCAACACGAAGCGCAGCTGGTCCTGGTTTTGCCAGGACACTTGTGCCGGCCTTAGCGCTTCACCGTCGAGTGACAGACCATGCTGCAGCAAAGCCAGTCCGTCTTTGGCGATTTTGCCAGTGACCCGCACCAGATATTCCTTTTCAATGCGCGAGTTTTCGCCGATTAGCTGTTTGGCGATGCGTCCGTCCTGGGTCAGGATCAGCAGGCCGGTGGAGTCGATGTCGAGGCGGCCAGCCGGCGCGAGGCCGCGCAAATGCTGCGGGCCGAAGCGCAGTTTGCTGCGGTCGCCGCTGAAGTGGTTTTCCGCGGTCACCAGCGTGCTCGCCGGTTTGTAGTTGTTTTCGGCCTGTCCGGAGACAAAGCCGATGGGTTTGTGCAGCAGCAGGGTGACCCGCGACTGCTGCTTGTCACGTGCCGCCGCGGTCAGCGTGATGGTCTGGGTAGGCAGGATGCGCGTGCCCAGTTCGGTGACGGGCTCGCCGTCCACCAGTACCCAGCCGCGCTCGATATAACTGTCCGCCTCGCGCCGGGAGCACAGGCCTTGCTCCGACATCAGCTTGGACAGACGAATTTTTTCCATGGTGGCGTGGTTGGGTAGAGATGCGCAGGGTTAGGAAAAGTGCAGCAAAATGAAATTAACTAACCTTTTGTTTTTATTGAATATTGTATTTTGTTGCGCATCAAAACGCAGCAAAGATGCTGGCGGCAGCCTTGATCGTGCGTTCGATTTCGGCAGAGCCGTGCGCCGCGGAAACAAACCCGGCTTCGTAAGCGGATGGTGCCAGATAGACGCCCTCGGCGAGCATGGCGTGGAAAAACCGGTTGAACGCTTCCTTGTCGCACTCCATGACCTCGGCATAACCGGTTGGCGGCGTATCGCGGAAATACAGCCCGAACATGCCGCCGATATTGCGCGCCGAAAACGGGATGCGGTGGCCCTGCGCCGCTTCGGTCAGGCCGCTGCACAGCTGGTGGGCGGTGGCAGCGATCTTGTCGTAAAACCCCGGGGCCTGGATCAGTTTCAGCGTGGCCAGTCCGGCGGCGATCGCGACGGGATTGCCGGACAGCGTGCCGGCCTGATACACCGGGCCCACCGGTGCGATGCATTGCATGATGTCACGGCGCCCGCCGAAGGCGCCGACCGGCATGCCGCCGCCGATGACCTTGCCCAGCGTGGTCAGATCCGGCTTGATCCCGTAGAGCGCCTGCGCGCCGCCGAGGGCCACCCGGAAGCCTGTCATCACTTCGTCAAAAATCAGCACGGCGCCGTGTTCGCTGCACAAACGGCGCAGCAATTCGAGGAAGCCGGGTTTGGGTGCAACCAGATTCATATTGCCGGCCACCGGTTCGACGATGACTGCAGCAATTTCAGAACTCTGGCGGGCAAAGGTTTCTTCGAGCGCTGATTCGCTGTTGTAGTCGAGCACCAGGGTGTGTGCAGCGACTTCCGGCGGCACGCCGGCCGACGAGGGCTGGCCGAAAGTCAGCGCGCCGGAGCCGGCTTTGACCAGCAGAGAGTCGGCATGGCCGTGGTAGCAGCCCTCGAACTTGATGATTTTGCTGCGCCCGGTGAAGCCGCGGGCCAGACGGATTGCGCTCATCGTCGCTTCGGTACCGGAGCTGACCAGCCGGACCATTTCCAGAGAAGGCACCAATTGCCGCAGCAATTCGGCCATCTCGATTTCAACTTCCGTCGGTGCGCCGAAAGACAGGCCGCGCTCTGCCGCCTGCTGCACGGCGCGCACCACATCGGGATGGGCGTGGCCGCAGATCAGCGGACCCCAGGAACCGACATAGTCGATATAACTGTTGCCGTCAGCGTCCCAGACCAGCGGCCCTTTGCCGCGCTGGAAAAACAGCGGCGTGCCGCCCACCGATTTGAAGGCCCGCACGGGGGAATTGACGCCGCCGGGGATGGCCAACTGGGCGTGATTGAACAGTTTCTGGTTTTTTTTCATCAGTGCAACTCAAACAGGGATTGAAATTCACGGGCTGTCGCCTCGATGTCGGGCGCGGCGAATACGGCGGAAATGATGGCGACGGCGTCAATACCGGCGCGGATCAGCTGCGGGGCATTCGACGGTGTGATGCCGCCGATGCCGACTACCGGAACGTTGAAGCGCTTTTTGGCGCGGGTCACCAGATCCAGAGGCGGCCTGACGGCATTGGGTTTGACGCTGGAGGCGAAAAAACTGCCGAAGGCGATATGGTCGGCGCCGGCGGCCAACGCCGCTTCCGCCAGTTCCAGCCGGTCGTAACAGGAGGCACCGAGCAGCTTGCCGGCGCCGAGCCGGGCGCGGGCTGCGGCAATGTCGCCGTCATCGCCGCCAAGATGCAGACCCGCAGAATCTACGGCCAGCGCCACATCGAGGTGGTCATTGATGATCAGCGGCACGCCGCGCGCCGCACACAAGGCCTGCAATGCGCGGGCCTGGGTGAGCCGCAACTGCGGATCGGCAGTCTTGTTGCGGTATTGCACGACACGGCTACCGCCTGCGATTGCGGCTCGTACGCGATACAGCAGATCGTCGGTATCAGCGAGATCCGGCGTGATCGCGTACAAACCTGCGATCTTTGAGTTCACGCCTGATTTTCGCCGTCGCCTTCGGGCGCGTCGGAGTCGGCTTCCTCTTCACGGGCCCAGAACAGGCGGTCCGGGATGTGTTGTCCCATGCCGGGACGGAAGGCAAGTTTCAGCGATTGCCAGGTGTATTCCTGGGCATCGCGCACGGCTTCCTGCATGTCAACGCCGTTGGCAATGGTGGCGGCAAGTGCCGAAGCGAGGGTGCAGCCCGAGCCGTGATAGCTGCCGGGAAGGCGCGGCCAATTGTCACTGCGTACCACGCCGTCGTTGTTGTAGAGAGTGTTGACGACTTCACCGGTGTTTTCGTGGGTGCCGGTGATCAGCACGTATTCACACCCCGAAGCGAGAATGCGCCTTGCGCATTCCGCGAGATCGGGATTGTCTTCACCGTCTTCGGCTTCCTCGGCGGCAAGCCGGCGCGCTTCAATGCTGTTCGGCGTGATGATGGTGGTTTGCGGGATCAGCAGTTCGCGGATTGCCGTGAGCATGTCTTCGGACGCGAGTTCGTCGCCGCGACCCGAAGCCAGCACCGGGTCAAGGATCAGCGGAATTTCAGGGTAATCCGAGACCACCTCGGCAACGGCGGCAACCGCTTCCAGGCTGCCCAATACGCCGATCTTGAAAGCGGCGACAGGCATGTCTTCGAGAATGCAGCGGGCCTGATCGGAAACCCACTCGCCGTCGATCGGCAACACGCCATCGACGCCCATGGTGTCCTGCACCGTAATGGCGGTGACCACGGAGACCGGATGGCATCCCATGCTGGCGAGGGTCATGATGTCGGCCTGCAGCCCTGCGCCCCCGGTGGGATCGGTGGCGGCGAACACCATGACAATGGGCGGAGAATCAATCATGCGCGAGATTGGGCCCGGGGATGGGATGGGCTAAAATGTCAGGGTTGACGACGAAGTGCCGGCGACGAAGTTCCTACCGATGAATTGTAGCTTACATTTAACTCAGAAAACGCTGATGACCACCGATACCGGGCAGTATAAGAAATACATGTGCTTGATTTGCGGCTTTATTTACGACGAAGCTGCAGGCGCGCCTGATGAAGGCATTGCACCGGGCACAAAATGGGAAGACGTGCCGATGAACTGGACCTGTCCCGAGTGCGGTGCGCGCAAGGAAGACTTTGAAATGGTTCAGATCTGACAGGAGATTTATCGTGAGGCTATTGCATACGATGATCCGCGTCGGCAATCTGCAGCGGTCAATTGATTTTTATACCCAGGTGCTGGGCATGCGGCTTTTACGCAAAAGTGATTACCCCAGCGGCCGTTTCACCAATGCGTTCGTCGGTTATGACGACGAGTCACGTGCCGCGGCGCTGGAGCTGACGCACAACTGGGATACCGCTTCGTACGACATGGGTACGGGTTTCGGCCACGTGGCGGTCGAAGTTGAAGACGCCTACAAAACCTGTGCTGAAGTGAAAAGCCGCGGCGGCAAGGTCACCCGCGAGCCCGGGCCGATGAAACACGGCACAACCGTAATCGCTTTTGTCGAAGATCCCGACGGCTACAAAATCGAGTTCGTGCAGCGCAAGACGGCGAACTAGACCGCTGCCGCAAGGGCATCGGCAATCCGCACAAAATCCGCAACCGACAGCTCCTGCGCCCGTGCGCCGGCATTGATGCCCAGCGCGGCGAGCTGGTCGCCCGACACAAGGCCTTTCAGCGTGTTGCGCAGCGTTTTGCGCCTTTGCGAAAAGGCATGGCTGACAACTTCGGCAAACAGGGTTTCATCGCGCGCCTGATGCGGCAGCGGATTCAGCGGTATCAGCCGGACCACGGCCGATTCGACCTTGGGCGCGGGATCAAATGATTCCGCGGGTACGTCGATCAGCATTTCCATATCGAAGCGGTATTGCAGCATTACCGACAGCCGGCTGAATTCCGAATCGCCGGGAGCGGCAACCATGCGTTCGACGACTTCACGCTGCAGCATGACATGGATGTCGCGGATGTGGCTGGCAAACGCGGCAAAGCGGAATAACAGCGGTGTCGAGATGTTGTAGGGCAGGTTGCCGACGACACGTAGGTCGTCTCCGAGCATCGCAAAATCGAACTCCAGCACATCGCCTTCGTGAATGACCAGCCGTTCCGGCGGATACAGCCCGTGCAGCCGGGCAATCAGGTCGCGGTCGATTTCGATGACCTGCAGGCGATCAAGACGGTCCAGTAGCGGATCGGTCAGTGCGCCGAGGCCGGGACCGATTTCCACCAGATTGTCGCTCCGCCGCGGCATTACTGCCGAAATGATCCCGGCAATGATGCCGTCATCGATCAGGAAATTCTGGCCGAAGCGCTTGCGCGGGATATGTCCGGCGGTGGAGCGCAAGGTCACGCCGTGCTTTTGCTGCGGGTGGCCAGTTCAGCAGCGAGTTCAATCGCGGCCACCAGGCTTTCCGCCTTGGCTTTGCCGGTACCGGCCAGTTCCAGTGCCGTGCCGTGATCGACCGAGGTGCGTATCACCGGCAATCCCAGCGTGATATTGATGCCGCCGCCGAAACTGGCGTACTTCAGCACCGGCAGTCCCTGATCGTGATACATCGCCAGCACGCAATCACAATGTTTCAGCCTCTCGGGCTGGAACAGTGTATCTGCTGGCAGAGGGCCTAGCAGGTCGAATCCTTCGCAGCGCAACTGCTCCAGCACCGGCACGATGACATCGATTTCTTCCCGGCCGAGATGGCCTGATTCACCGGCATGCGGATTGAGTCCGGCGACAATGATCCGGGGTTGGGCAATGGCAAAGCGCTGCACGAGATCGCCACGCAGCACCCGTAGCGTGCGTTCCAGGCTTTCGCGGGTGATGGCGGCAGCGACGCTGTGCAGCGGCAGATGGGTGGTGGCCAGCGCAACACGCATACCGCCGCCGGCAAGCATCATCACCACATGCGGCGACTGCAGGCGTTCCTGCAGGAATTCGGTGTGTCCGGTGAAGGGAATGCCGGCGTCATTGATGACGCCTTTGTGCACCGGCGCCGTGGCCATCGCATCAAAAATGCCGTCGCGGCAGCCGTCGGTGGCGATTTCCAGCGTGCGCAGTACGTAGCGGCTGTTGGCCGGATCGAGGCGGCCGGCAACGGCCTGTTTTTTCAGGGGCACGTGCAATACCGAAAATGCCGGGGCGCTGTCGCGACTGTTAAACCGCGGCGGCGCACCGGTAAATCCCAGCTTGCGCGCACGGGTGTGCAGTAGTGTTTCGTCAGCGATGACGACGATGCGCGCAGGGAATGTGTGATCGCTGATCATCGCGCACAGATCCGGACCGATGCCTGCGGGTTCGCCGGCGGTGACCGCAACCAGCGGCGTGTTGGAGGGGGTTGTCATGTGGAGCCGGATTTTACGTCGGCCCTTGCCGGTCAGCTGCGGTTTTCGAGACGCTGTTCGACGTAGGCGCGATCACGCAGCTGGCGTACCCATTCCTGATAGGCCTCGTCGGTTTTGCGGTCGCGCAGAGTCTTGCGTGCATTCAGGCGCCGGCCTTCCTGGGTCATGTCCTGGTTGCGCCGTTCGATGACCTGGATCAGGTGCCAGCCAAAAGGGCTGCGCACCGGCGCGCTGATTTCACCGGGTTTCAGCGCATCCATGGCGCGTTCAAACTCGGGCACGGTGTCGCCGGGGGAAAGCCAGTTCAGTTCGCCGCCGCGTGACGCACTGGTGTCTTCCGAGCGCGACCGCGCCAGTTCGGCAAAATCGGCTTTGTTGTCGAGGCGTTCTTTCAGCGTGAGGATGCGGTTGCGCGCTTCGGTTTCGGAAACCAGCTCGTTGGTCTTGATCAGGATATGGCGCGCGCGCGTCTGCTGGATCATGACCGGGGCTGCGCCGCCGCGCCGTTCGTTCAGGCGAAGAATGTGGAAGCCGTTGGAACTGCGCAGCAATTCGCTCAGCTGGCCGGCCTGCAGCGGCCGCAGCGCATCCAGAAACAGCGCCGGCAGCCGGCTGGACTCGCGCCAGCCGAGCAAGCCGCCCTGCAGTGCTTCAGGACCGTCGGAAAAAGCAGCAGCGATCTGACGGAAATCCGCGCCGCCCTTGATCTGCGACAGCGCCTGCTCAGCGCGTTCACGGCGTTGCTGTAACTGTTCGGGCGTGGCTTTTTCGGGAACGGAGACCAGGATATGCGAGACATTGAATTCGTCGCGACCAGACTGGGCCATCTGGCTCTGGATGAAGTTGTCGACTTCCGATTCGGTGACAACGATTTTTTGTGCGACTTCTCGTTCGCGCAATCGTGAGAGGGTGATTTCGCTGCGGATGTCCTCACGGAATTTATCGTAGGGTACATTGTCCTTCGCCAGTACCGTGCGCAGTTCCACTACGGTCATCTTATTCTGCTCGGCAATCTTCAACAAGGCGCGGTCGAGTTCGGCGTCATCCACGCGCGTTCCGGTGTCGCGAGCGTGCTGCATCTGCACTCGGTCGTTGATCGTCCGTTCCAGCAACTGACGCTCGAGGACCTGGCGCGCGGGCGGCTGTGTGCCCTGTTGGGCCAGTTGTCGCAGCGCGAAATCGACCCGTGCCGCCAGTTCGCGTTCGGTGATCACTTCGTCATTGACGACCGCGACGATGCGGTCGACAACGACAATCGAGCGGGGCTTGGATTGCTGGGCCTGCACAGTCGCTGCAATCAGCAGCAGGCAGGCGGCAGTCAGTCGGAGGGCGGTTCGGAGGTGCATGTCATATCCAGGGTTTGGGATGCAGCCGGGGGTTTTCCGGGCGCGCCGTTCGGACGCGCCGGTCAGAACAGTCCCGGTACATTGTATTCGACCGGCGCCGGAGAGCGCGGATCGAATGGTTTGTAGCCAATAATATTACGCTTAAGCACTTCCATCGGGCTACTGCCGATGCGAGAAACGCCGGTCAATTCCAGCATGACGAAGATTGACGTGCTGGCCGCTTTGCTGGTGGTGGCGAAGCGGTGTGCGGCAACGCGCAACGACCAACAGCGGTCGTTGTATTCGATGCCGGCCAGAGCCTCCAGCGCACGGTTGTCGCGCAGCGAGTAGTTCCAGCGGCCGACCGCTGTCCATCCCGCCTGCACCGGCCATTGCATGGAAATGTCGGTCTGCCGTATCGAGTTGGCGGTTTCGCGGTAGGCCAGATTCAGTACCTTGCCGTATTGCGGCTGGTAACGGCCCGAGACGTTGAATTTCTGCGTTTGCTGGCGATCGGTGTTGTATTGCCAGCCGACATCGGCTGTCCAGTTGGTGGCGATGTTGCCGTTGACCGCTGCCAGCAGGTCTGAAGAGTTGCTGTCGCTGGCGCGCGGCGCCACGCCCGGCACAGTCACCTGCTGCGGCTGGAAATAATAACGTTGCGCCAGGGCGCCGCGGATCCGTTCAATGCCCGTATCGGCGCTGATAAAACGGGAAGTGACGCCGAGGGTCAGCTGGTTGGCGTCGTTGATGCGATCGCTGCCGCTGAACTGGTTTTCGGAAAAGATAGTCGCGAAATTGATGTCCTGCAGGCCGCTGTCGAAATTCGGCAATGCGCTCTGGTTTTTGTAGGGGATGTAGACATAGTAGGCCTTCGGTTCTAGCGTCTGCAACACACGCTGTCCGCGGGCATTAATCTCGCGCTCGAACACTACGCCGCTATCGGCGCTGAAAATCGGCAGCGTACGCGTGGCATCCGTCAGTCCTGCGCTATTGTTGTTGCCGATGGTATAGCGCGTAATGTGCGCACCGACCTTCGGCGTGAAGTGGGCGAATGCGTTTTGCAGGGGCAGTGAATAACTGGGATAGGCGACGAGTCGCTGGGCATTGACCAACGACACGTGTTCAAAAGCGGTGTAATTGCCGAGAAAATCAAAATCGCCCCGGTTGGCAGTCTGGCGCTGCGCCGTCAGCGTGAGCTGCGGCTGGCGGTTGTACGGCGGGGTCAGCGGCGCCAGCGGATCCGCCTGCAGGGTCTGGAATCGCTGGGCGTAAGCCGAAAAACCGTAGGTGCCGCTGTCGCCCCAGCGGCCGCCGCGGCTCAAATTGAGATCGTTGGACAGATTGACCCGCGAGGTGGTGGCCACCTGAGTTGACAGGTCGGTGAAATATTTTCCGTCCGATACGCGGTTGAGGTTGAGTGCTCCGTTCCAACCGTTGCTGAACTGTTGCTGGTGTTTGGAAAAGAATGCCCAGCGGTCACTGCCAATCTGCTGGTCGTTGGACAGGAATTCGGCGCGCGCATCACCTTTCCACTTCGGGTCCAGGTAACGGAATTCGCTGCCCAGTTGCAGGCCGCGTTTGGTCATATAGCGCGGGTAAATCGTCGCGTCCATGTTGGGGGCCAGATTCAGATAATAAGGGACGGTGAATTCAAAGCCGGTGGTGTTCGAGCTCCGGTAGCTCGGCGTCAGCACGCCGGACTTGCGTTCCTCATGCAGAGAAAATGACATGTAAGGCGACCAGAAGATTGTCTGGTCCATGAATACGATGCTGGCGTCGCGTGCAACGCCAACGTCGCGGCTGCGGTCCAGATCGAGCTCCTTGGCGCGCAGGTACCAGGCATCGTTGCCGGGTTCGCAGGTGGTGTAATTGGCGGATTCGACGCGATACTGTCCGGGTCCCTGGAATAGCAGACGCTCGGCGGTGCCGCGGCCGTCGCTGACCGGAGACGGGCCGCTGCCGACAGGGCCGGTCGGCGGCAGGGTCATCAGCATGTAACGCGGGGATTCCATAAAGCCGCGATCGCTGGCGGTCTCGTAACGGAGCACGCTGCCTTCAATCATCTCGCGACCCTGCTCGAGGCTGACGTTACCCTTGGCGTCGAGTATCTCGTTCTGGGTGTCGTGGCGCATCCAGTCGGCGGCAAATGCTTGACCGCGTTTGCGCATGCGCACATTGCCGAAAGCCTCAAGTTCCTTGTCTTGGGTGCCCTCGATACGATCCGCTTCCACGAACAGTGGTACGTCTTGCGGGGGGTCGGGAGGGGGCAGCAACCGTGACTCCGGTTTGAGCATCAAAACGTCGTCGGCACCCGCAAGCAGCGGCAGCGCGCACAGTACTGCAAGTGCTAATTGTTTTTTTCTGGGGAAAGGCATCGGGAAAGGGTGTCAGGCGAGGTGCTAAAATCTCACAATTCACCCTGTGAAGCAACGATTGAAACCGTCTACTGATTCCGCGAACGATTTGCGGCGCGAAGCGCTGAGCGCCTGGATCGCCGAGCGCCTGCCCGGCGAGGCTTTTACGCTGGCGCCGGCGTCGGCCGATGCCAGCTTCCGCCGTTATTTTCGCGTGACACTTGATGGCGTGACTCGGATCGCCATGGATGCCCCGCCCGAGCGTGAAGACAGCCGGCTCTTCATCCATGTCGCGCAGCTGATGCGCGATGCCGGTGTGCATGTGCCGGAAGTGCTGGCCGCGGATACCGCGCAGGGTTTCATGCTGCTGACGGATCTCGGCAACACGACATATCTGAAGGCACTCACCGATGACAATGCCGACGCGTTGTTCCGCGACGCGATTGCCGCGCTGATCACTTGGCAGCGGGCGAGCCGACCGGATGTGCTGCCGCCCTATGATCGCGCACTGCTGCAGCGGGAAATGGATCTGTTTCCCGACTGGTACGTCGGACGCCACCTCGGCCTCACCCTCAGCGATGCCCAGCGCGAAGTGCTGGCGAAAATCAATCAACTGCTCGCCGACAGCGCGCTGGCCCAGCCTCCGGTGTATGTGCATCGCGACTACATGCCGCGCAACCTGATGCTGTCGACACCGAATCCCGGTGTTCTGGATTTCCAGGATGCGGTGTACGGACCGATCACCTATGACGTGGCTTCATTGTTCCGTGATGCCTATCTGAGCTGGCCGGAAGAGCGCGTCATCGACTGGGTGGCACGTTATTGGGAACAGGCCAAACGGGCGCAGCTGCCGGTGGATCCTGATTTCGGCGCGTTTTACCGCGCGCTGGAGTGGATGGGCCTGCAGCGCCATCTGAAAGTGCTGGGCATTTTCGCGCGCATCCATTATCGCGATGGCAAACCCGGTTATCTCGAAGACACGCCGCGCTTCCTGCGTTATGCACGCGAAGTCGGCGCCCGTTACGCGGCGCTGAAACCGCTGTTGCATCTGCTCGATGAACTCGAGCAGCGCAGTCCGCAGGTCGGATATACCTTCTGAGGCCTGTCCCTTGAAAGCCATGATTCTGGCGGCGGGACGCGGCGAACGGATGCGGCCGCTGACCGACCGCACGCCCAAATCGCTGCTGGAGGTGAACGGTAACTCATTGATTTCAATGATTATTATTTCACTTTCTAGGGCGGGGGTCACCGAACTGGTGATCAATCTGGCGCATCTCGGTGAAAAAATTGCCGGCGCTCTTGGGGATGGTTCGGCCTTGGGTGTGCGCATTACCTATTCCCGCGAAACCGAAGCCCTGGAAACGGCCGGCGGTATTGCCTATGCACTGCCGCTACTGGGCGATCAACCGTTTATCGCCGTCAATGCCGATGTCTACAGTGACTATGATTTTGCCGCGCTGGTGCTGGCGGCGCGGCGCCTGCGTGCGACGGGACCACTGGCGCATCTGGTGCTGGTCGACAATCCGCCCCAGCATCCGCACGGGGATTTCGCATTGGAGAATGACCACGTCCAGCGTGACGGCATCTCAAAATGCACGTTCAGCGGCATGGGTGCCTATCACCCGGCCTTGTTCGCCGGCGTCACCCGCGGCACCCGGGTGCGACTCGCCGATCTGTTGATTGCCGCAATGCCGGCGGGGCATGTGACGGGCGAACACTATCGCGGACGCTGGCATGACATCGGCACGCCGGAAAGGCTGGCTGCGGTGGATCGTGCCGCCCGCGGCGGCTGACCCGTTTTCCGCGCCGTCTCTGCGGGGGCGGCGGCTATAATCATTGCATGTCTGCTGCCATTGATGCCTCGATTTACGCCCGCCGCCGCGCCCGCCTTGCGGCGCGCCTGGGCAAGGGTGTGGCCATCGTGCCGACCGCACCGGAATGCCTGCGCAACCGTGATGCCCACTATCCCTACCGTTACGACAGCTATTTCTATTACCTGACCGGATTCCGCGAACCGGAAGCGGTGCTGGTGCTGGTCGGCGGCGAAACCCCGCGCAGCATCCTGTTCTGCCGAGACAAAAATGCCGAGCGCGAAATCTGGGACGGATATCGCTACGGTCCCGAGGCCGCGTGCAAAACCTTTGCTTTCGACGAAACCTGCAGCATCAGCGAACTCGATGCCCGCATGCCGGATCTGCTCGCCGACAGGCCAGCGGTGCAGGTGCATCTCGGCAGCGACCCGGTGTGGGACGGCCGCGTGCTCGGCTGGATCAATGCCGTGCGCAGCCGCGCCCGCAGCGGTGTCGCCGCGCCCGGTGATCTCCGCGATGTTCGCGTGCTGCTCGATGAAATGCGCCTGATCAAGGACGGCCACGAAATCGCGCTGATGCGCAGGGCCGGCGATATTTCTGCTGCGGCCCATCGCCGCGCGATGCTGACGGCTCGGCCCGGCGCCACCGAATACGAAGTGGAGGCCGTGTTGCAGCACGAGTTCCGTCATCAAGGGGCACAGGCGCCGGCCTATACATCGATTGTTGCCGGCGGCGCCAATGCCTGCGTACTGCACTATGTTGAGAACAATGCCACGCTCGCGGATGGTGACTTGCTGCTGATCGATGCCGGTTGCGAACTCGACGGCTATGCCTCTGACATCACCCGTACCTTTCCGGTGAACGGCCACTTCAGCGGTGCGCAGCGCGATGTCTATGAACTGGTGCTGGCGGCTCAGGCGGCGGCAATTGCCACGGTCAAACCCGGAGCGTACTGGAATACACCGCATGATGCGGCGGTGGCCGTACTGGCGCAGGGCTTTATCGATTTGAAACTGCTCAACGGTACGCTGGATGCCGTGCTCGAGCAGGAAAGCTACAAACAGTTTTACATGCACCGCACCGGACACTGGCTGGGACTGGATGTGCATGATGCCGGCGAATACAAAACCTCCGGTGAATGGCGCGAACTGCAACCGGGCATGGTGCTGACGGTGGAGCCCGGCTGTTATATCCGGCCGGCGCCGGGCGTGCCCGAAGCCTTTGCCAACATCGGCATTCGCATCGAAGACGATGCGCTGGTGACCGGTGACGGCTGCGAGATTCTCAGCGCCGCAGCACCGAAAAGCGTGGCGGATATCGAAGCGCTGATGCGCGAGCGCCATGGCTGATCCCGCCGGCATGGTTGCCGCCGAAGCGGAGACTGCCGATGTCGTCATCATCGGCGGCGGCCCTGTCGGCAGTGCGCTGGCATTGGCCTTGCGACCGACCGGCTGGCGCGTGGTGTTGCTGGAAGCGCGCAGCGCGGCAAGCAGCGATGCACGGCCGCTGGCCCTGTCCTACGGCACCCGGCTGATTCTGGAGCGGTTGGGCGTGTGGCAGGCACTTGCCGGGAATGCGACGCCGATCCGCCATATCCATGTTTCGCAGCAGGGCGGATTCGGCCGTGTCGGCCTCGAGGCCGCTGAAGCCGGTTTGCCCGAACTGGGTTATGTCATTGACTACAGTGCACTGGCACAGGAAATTGCCCGCGGGGCCGCAACCTTGCCTGTCGATTGCCGGATCGGTGCCCGTGTTGATTCCTGGCAGGGCGGACCATCGGGGCAGGTGCAGTATAAAATGAACGGCGCGCAGCAGACATTGACCGCGCCGCTGATTGTGGTCGCCGACGGCAGCGGCGTTGCCGATGCCGATGTCGTGGACTATCAGCAGTGCGCGGTGACGGCGCGTGTGGTGAGTGAGCGCCCGCATAACAACAGGGCATTTGAACGGTTTACACCGCATGGTCCGCTGGCGCTGCTGCCTGACGGTGCAGGCTGGGCGCTGGTGTGGACCACTTCACCGACGCGCGCCCGGGTGCTGTGCGAACTGGATGAACAACAGTTTCTCGATGAATTACGTGCCGAATTCGGCTCACGTGTTGGTGATTTCATCGGCGTCAGCGGTCGTGCGGCCTATCCGTTGAAATTGCGCCGTGCGCCGCGCACGGCGCCTGAACACACGGTTTTGATCGGCAATGCGGCACAGACGCTGCATCCGGTGGCCGGGCAGGGCTTCAATCTGGGGTTGCGCGATGCCTGGGAATTGGCCGAACACGCGCTGAGTGCCAGTGCGACGCCGGGGACTGCAGCCTGGCTGCAGGCCTATCACAAGCGACGCAATATGGATCGCGGCGGCGGTATCGGCATAACCCACACGCTGGTCCAGTTGTTTTCCAATGATCTGCCGCCTTTACGTGTCGCACGCGGACTGGGTCTGACGCTACTGGGTTGTCTGCCGCCGCTGAAAAATTTCCTGGTGCGTCGCATGACCTTTGGCGCACGCGGTTGATACCGCATCGCGAGTACTGTTTCGCGCCCGCAGTTTGCCGTGCACACTGCAGGTAGCGTTCGAGCAATACGCAGTAAATGCGCGGATTCAATGCGGATTTGACCGAAGGTCCGCAGCCCCTTGGCGCGAAGAACACGCCTGCCCAAAAAATAGGCAATTTCTTCTTTGCACACCGCGCCAGTGTGATTACAATTGCGCCCTTCCCCGTACACCCACACAAAGAACCAGTCCGGTGCGCATCGGCCCCTACCAACTGAAGAACAATCTCATCGTCGCACCCATGGCCGGAGTGACCGATCGTCCGTTCCGCCAGTTGTGCAAGCTGATGGGTGCGGGCATGGCGGTGTCGGAGATGGTGGCGAGCAATTCTTTGCTTTGGGGTTCGGCCAAAACGCTGCGCCGCGCCAATCACGAAGGCGAAGTCGATCCGATCTCAGTGCAGATCGCCGGGGCCGATCCGCAGATGCTGGCGGATGCCGCGCGTTACAACGTCGACCAGGGCGCGCAGATCATCGACATCAATATGGGTTGCCCGGCAAAGAAGGTCTGCAATGTCATGGCCGGTTCGGCGCTGCTAAAGGATGAACCGCTGGTCGCGCGCATTCTCGAAGCCGTGGTCGGCGCTGTCGATGTGCCGGTGACGTTGAAGATCCGCACCGGCTGGGACCGTGATCATCGCAACGCCATCATCGTTGCGCGCATTGCCGAAAGCGCTGGCATCCAGGCGCTGGCGATCCACGGCCGCACCCGCGCCTGCGGTTACAGCGGTGAAGCCGAATACGACACCATCGCTGCGGTAAAAAGCGCCATCGGCATTCCGGTGATAGCCAATGGCGACATCACCACGCCGGAGCGCGTCAAACATGTCCTCGAATACACCAAAGCCGATGCGGTGATGATCGGCCGTGCAGCCCAGGGGCGTCCGTGGATGTTCCGCGAGATCAGTCATTTCCTGGAAACCGGTGCGCATCTGCCGCCGCCCGAAGTCGCCGAGATTCACCGCGTGCTGGTCGGCCACCTCAACGATCTGTATTCGTTCTACGGCGAATACACCGGTGTCCGTGTCGCGCGCAAACACATCTCCTGGTACACCAAGGGCCTTGCCGGATCGGCGGCGTTTCGCCATGCGATGAACCAGTTGCAGAACTGCGCCGAGCAGATGGCTGCGGTCAATACATTTTTTGCTGAACTGTCGGGTCAGGGCGAACGCCTGACCTATGTGGAGGAGGAATTGGCAGCATGATGAATGAAACAGAAATGGCCCGTGTCGTACGCCGGGCGATCGATGGCTATTTTCGCGATCTCGATGGCGAAAAAGCCAGCGGTGTCTATGACATGGTGATCGGCAGCGTTGAAAAACCGCTGCTGGAATCGGTGCTGCACAAGGTACGCGGCAACCAGTCGCACGCGGCGGCGATGCTCGGCATCAACCGCAATACCCTGCGCAAGAAAATCAAAACCTACAACATCAAGTTCTAGCAAGGCCTCCGGGCGCGCTCCCGCGCCGGATGCCAGTCCCGTCTTCCCATGACCACCATTAAACAGGCACTGATCAGCGTTTCCGACAAAGAGGGCGTTGTCGACTTCGCGCGCGGGCTGGCGGGTTTCGGCGTGACGCTGCTGTCCACCGGCGGCACCGCGAAGCTGCTGCGCGATGCCGGATTGCAGGTGACCGAAGTGGCCGACTACACCGGCTTTCCCGAAATGCTCGACGGCCGTGTGAAAACACTGCATCCGCGTATCCACGCCGGGCTACTCGGCCGTCGCGACCTGCCGGAACATGTGGCGGCGATGCAAAAGGCGGGGATTGCCGGCATCGATCTGGTTTGCGTCAATCTCTACCCTTTCACCCAGACCATCGCCAAACCCGACTGCACGCTGGAGGACGCCATCGAAAATATCGATATCGGCGGTCCGGCGATGGTGCGCAGTGCTTCCAAGAACTATCAGCATGTCGCCGTGGTAACCGATCCCGCCGATTACGTTGGTCTGCTGCAGGAAATGCGTGTGGCAAACGGCGCGCTGGGTGCAAACACGCGTTTCAAACTTGCCTGTAAAGCTTTTTCGCATACTGCCGCTTACGACAGCGCGATCAGCAATTACCTGACGGCCTTGCAGGCCGACGGCAGCCGCGAGGCTTTCCCGACGCGGCTGAACATGCAGTTCGACCGCGTGCAGACCCTGCGCTACGGCGAAAACCCCCACCAGAGCGCCGCGTTTTACCGAGACCTGACGCCGGCGCCAGGCAGTCTCGCCGCCTATCGCCAGATCCAGGGCAAAGAACTCTCGTACAACAATATTGCCGATGCCGATGCGGCCTGGGAGTGCGTGAAGACATTTGACGCGCCGGCCTGTGTGATCGTCAAACACGCCAATCCCTGCGGCGTTGCGATCGCCAGGGATGTCGCTGCCGCCTATGACAAGGCGCTGGCTACCGATCCGACTTCGGCTTTCGGCGGCATCATCGCGGTGAACCGGCCACTCGATGCGGCGACGGCGCAGGCAATTACCAAGCAGTTTGTCGAAGTGATCATCGCGCCGGCAATTGCTGCCGATGCGCTGGCGGTGTTTAAGCAAAAAGCCAATATCCGCGTGCTTGAAGTACCGCTGGCACCGGGTGCGAACGCCTACGACATCAAACGCGTCGGCGGCGGCGTGCTGGTGCAGACGCCCGACGGCATGAATGTCGCCGCATCACAGCTGAAAGTGGTGACCCGGCGCAAACCGACCGAGGCACAGATGGCTGATCTGCTGTTTGCCTGGCGCGTGGCCAAGTTCGTCAAATCCAATGCCATCGTGTTCTGCAGCAATGGCCAGACCCTGGGTGTCGGCGCCGGGCAGATGAGCCGTGTCGATTCGGCGCGCATCGCCTCGATCAAAGCGGGCAATGCCGGACTGACACTCAACGGATCTGTCGTGGCCTCCGATGCCTTTTTCCCGTTCCGCGACGGTGTGGATGTCGCCGCAGCTGCGGGTGCAAAAGCCATCATCCAGCCTGGCGGCAGCCTGCGCGACGATGAAGTGATCGCCGCTGCGGACGAGCATGACATTGCGATGGTGTTAACCGGTTTCCGTCATTTCCGGCATTAACAGGCGCTGCGCCTGTATTGGACTCAACTAACAACACTGCACCCTTTGCGACCTCTATGAAAATTCTCGTGATCGGCGGCGGTGGCCGCGAACATGCGCTGGCGTGGAAACTCGCGCAGTCACCCCGGGTGTCAAAAGTATTTGTGGCGCCCGGCAATGCCGGCTCTGCCCGCGAAAACGGCGTGCACAATATTGCCCTCAATGACAATCAGCAAGTTGTTGATTTTATTCATAAAGAAGAAATTGCGCTGACGGTGGTCGGCCCTGAGGCGCCGCTCGCCGCGGGTGTTGTAGATGCCGTGCGCGCCGCCGGGCATCGCATTTTCGGGCCGACACAAAAAGCGGCGCAGCTCGAAAGCTCCAAGGACTTCGCCAAGAATTTCATGGTGCGCCATCGCATTCCGACGGCGAAGCACGCAACGTTTACCGATGCCGCCCAGGCGCATGCCTATATCGACCGCGAAGGCGCGCCGATCGTGATCAAGGCCGACGGACTCGCTGCGGGCAAGGGTGTTGTGGTGGCGATGGATGCTGCGGAAGCACATGCGGCGGTCGACATGATGCTGGTCGGCAACAAGATGGGCAGCGCCGGCGCACGCGTGGTAATCGAAGAATGTCTGATCGGTGAAGAAGCAAGCTTTATCGTGTTGGCTGACGGCCGCAACGCGCTGGCGCTGGCAAGCAGCCAGGACCACAAACGGCTCAAGGACGGTGACCAGGGCCCGAATACCGGCGGCATGGGCGCCTACTCGCCGGCGCCGGTGGTGACGCCGGAGGTGCATGCACGGGTGATGCGCGAAGTCATTCAACCGACGATCAACGGCATGGCTGCCGATGGCATTCCGTACACCGGTTTCCTGTATGCCGGCCTGATGATCAGCAGCAGCGGCGAACTGAAAGTGCTCGAGTTCAACTGCCGCATGGGCGATCCCGAAACCCAGCCGATCATGATGCGGCTGAAAAGCGATCTGACGGTGCTGCTCGATGCCGCCATTGACGGCAAGCTCGACAGCGCCGAAGTCGAATGGGATCCTCGCGTGGCACTGGGCGTAGTGCTCGCCGCCGCCGACTATCCTGAAGATCCTCGCAAGGGCGACATGATCACCGGATTGCCTGCCGAAGGTGACGATTACCATGTGTTCCATGCCGGTACGGCCCTGTCCGGCAATAACGTGGTCACCAGCGGCGGACGGGTAATGTGCGTGACCGCACTCGGCCACAATACACGCACCGCGCAGAAGCGGGCCTACGAGATTGTCGACCTGATCCGTTTCGACGGCATGCAGCATCGCCGCGACATCGGTCATCGCGCGGTCGGCAGCGGACGCAAATAGCTTCCGCTCAGGACAAAATCCATGGACACCGCCGCAGTCAAAACCTATCTGACGGGACTGCAGGACCGTATTGTCAGCAAACTGTCCGAACTCGACGGCGGCAATTTTATCCGTGATGCTTGGGAGCGGCCGCAGGGCGGCGGCGGTATTACGCGACTGATTGAAGGCGGAAATCTGTTTGAGCGCGGCGGCGTCGGTTTCTCCCATGTATTCGGCGACAACCTGCCGCCTTCGGCTTCCGCAGTGCGCCCCGAACTTGTCGGCCGGTCATTCCAGGCAATGGGTGTGTCGCTGGTGCTGCACCCGCGCAATCCCTATGTGCCCACCGTGCATCTCAACGTGCGCTGTTTTATCGCAGAAAAAAGCGGCGTCGATCCGGTGTGGTGGTTCGGCGGCGGCATGGATCTCACGCCTTATTACGGATTCGCCGAGGATGCGGCGCATTTTCACCGGACCTGCCGTGATGCGCTGGCGCCATTCGGTGCGGAATATCACCCGAAATTCAAGCAATGGTGCGACCGTTATTTTTTCCTGAAGCATCGCAATGAACCGCGCGGCATCGGTGGTGTGTTCTACGATGATCTCGGCGAACCTGATTTCGAACACTGCTTTGCGCTGACGCGTAGTGTCGGCGACCATTTTCTGCCGGCTTATGCGCCGATCATCGAGCGCCGGCGCGACGTCCCCTACGGTGAACGCGAGCGCGATTTCCAGGCCTACCGCCGCGGACGATACGTTGAATTCAATCTGGTGTTCGATCGCGGTACGCTGTTCGGTCTGCAGTCCGGCGGGCGCACCGAATCGATCCTGATGTCATTGCCGCCGGTCGTGAACTGGCGTTACAACTGGCAACCCGAAGCAGGAACTCCCGAAGCCGCGCTTTACACGGATTTTCTGGTCGCGAAAGACTGGCTGTAGCAAGCCCTCAGCGGCCGAACCAGGATTTGATAGAGTGAATTCTGCCGCGCAGTGTTTCCAGCAGCGAACTGTCGCCACCGCGGGCCGCCGCAACGCGGTGCTGCTTGAGCAGCTTCGGTGATTTGCGGAAAGACTGGTAACGCGCCAGCGCCGCCTGCACATGCTGCTGCAGCATTTTCAGGTTCAGCGGCTTGGTCAGGAAACGGAACACCTGGGCTTGGTTGATCAGGTCGATCACCAGTTCCGAATCCGAAGCCTCGGTCATCACGATGGCGAGGATTTCGGGGTGATCTTGCTTCAGCAGCTTGAAGGCGGTCAGTGAAGTCTGGTCGCCGTGGCCGATGTCGGCAACGATGACTGCGATCTCATGTTCCTGCAGAACTGTCAGTGCAGGGTCGATATCCGGCGCATGCAATACCGGGCAGACCCCGCCGATCAATTCGTTAGTGGCGCGGTACACGCTCTGTCCGGATTCGATCACCAGCACGCCACAGTCGAGTTTTTCCGGCAGGATAACCGGGCTGGTCGCCATGTCCGCCAGTTCGAGTGCGATGGCTGCGGCTTCACCGATGGTTTTCTGGATTTCGGCGTTGTCCCAGGGTTTGCTGACAAAACGGAAGACTTCCCCGTCGTTGATTGAGCCGACGATGGAAGCCAGATCCGAATAACCGGTCAGCAGGATGCGCACTGTGTGCGGCGCAATGTCCCTCACCTCACGCAGGAATTCGACACCTGTCATCTCCGGCATGCGCTGATCGCTGATCACCACATGCGGATTGAAGCGCTTCATGAACTCCATGGCTTCCGGGCCGCTGCTCGCAGTAAATACGTTGTACTGATTGCGGAACACCGAACGCAAAGCAGTGAGAATGCGTTCTTCGTCGTCGACGAACAGCAGCTTGGCTTTTTTCCCGCCAGTTTCAAATGTGGGCGTAACCGTTACGCCGTGTGCAACACCTGAGGCAGGAGCAGAGGCTGTTCCGCGCGTGGGCACGTTCAGCCCGGCAATAACCCGTGCGGCCGACACCAGCTTAGGATCCAGACGCTGCGTTATGGTGTGGTCGCTGTTACCTGCATCATCGTTCTTTGCTGCGCGCACGCTGGCGGCGATGCCCTGTACAAAGGCGAGTGCAAACTCCCGCGCTGACTGGAAACGCTCCTCACGATTTTTTGCCAGTGCCTTGTGAGTCGCCCAGTCGAGCTGAGCCGATATCAGCGGATTGAATCCCGAAGGATTGGGCGGACGTTCGCCGATCACTTGACGCATGATTTCGACGTTGCTGCCGGTGAAAGGTTTACGGCCCGCCAGCAGTTCATAGGCAATGACGCCGACCGAGTAAAGATCGGTTCGCGAATCGGGTTCGTCGCCGGTGAACTGTTCAGGTGACATATAACCGGGTGAACCCATGATTTCGCCAACCTGGGTCAGCGACGAATTATCGATGTGGGCAATGCCGAAGTCGCTGATCTTGATGCGGCCGTCATCGTTGATCAGCAGATTGGAGGGCTTGATGTCGCGATGCACGACGCCCTGTGCATGGGCATAACCCAGTCCGTCCAACAGCTGGCGGATGATTTCGCCGACTTCCGGAAGATCAAACTTGGCATTGTTCTGCAGGTGGTCGTGCAGCGAGCGTCCGTGCACGAGCTCCATCACGATATACGCCAGATTCTCGTCTTCACCGTAATCGTAAATCGCAGCAATTCGCGGATGGGTCAGCCGGCCGACGGCTTGAGCCTCGTGACGGAAACGCGCAATCGCATACTGCAGTTCCGAAGGGTCCATCGCCGATTTGGTAATGGTCTTGATTGCCACTTGCCGGTGTATCGCCGGATCGAATGCCTTGTAGACGATACCCATCCCGCCGCGACCAAGGACGCCCTGGATCTCGTATTTACCGATCTTCTGCGGGTGGTCAGTGGCCATTTATTCTTATTCGAGTCCTGCAGTAACCGGGGGGGCCAGCGGCAACAGGATGGTGAATGTCGTGCCTTTTCCGACCACGGAATTAACACTGATTTTACCGCCGTGCTGTTCAATGATTTTATAGGAAATTGACAGTCCAAGACCGGTGCCCTTGCCGACGGCTTTTGTGGTGAAAAACGGGTCGAATATTTTTGACATGATTTCCGGCGGGATGCCCTTGCCGTTGTCGGAAATTTCGACTGCGACATGCTGTGCATCTTCGACCCGTGTCTTCAGCGTCAGTTCCCCGGTGCCGGATTCGATGGCCTGCGCGGCGTTGTTGATCAGGTTGAGGAAGACCTGGTTCAGTTGCGACGGCGAGCAGGTGATGGCCGGAATGTTGCCGAACTGCCTGTTGATCTTCAGGTGCTTGAGTTCATGCTTGGCCAGAAGCAGCGAGCTTTCCAGACCTTCGTTCAGGTTGAAGCTGGACACCTTGCTGCGGTCGAGGCGGCTGAAGTTCTTCAGGTTCAACACAATTTCGGAAATCTGGTTGATGCCGTACAGGCCGTCGGACGCCAGCTGTCCGAGTTCAGCCAAAGCCTGTTGTTCGGCGAAGTGGTGTACCAGTTCGCGCACAGAACGGAACTTCGCCTGCAGCCGGTCCGGGTCCGGGTTTCCCGATTCCATTAGCTTCAGCAGCTTATTGGTTTCGACGATCAGCTGTTTGACTTCCGGCAGCTTGCCCGCGACCGAACCCAGGCTGTTCTTGACGTATGCCAGCGGCGTGTTGATCTCGTGTGCGATGCCGGCCACCATCTGGCCGAGCGAGGACATTTTTTCAGTATGGATCAGCTGCGATTCCGATTCCTTGAGCTGGTGCAGCGCCGTCGACAGTTCACGGGTGCGTTCCTGCACCCGTGATTCGAGCAGACGGTAGCTGACAGCCAGCCGTGACAGCAGCCAGCCGGTGAGGATCAACAGCGCCCCGGCATAGGCAATCAGGTAAATGCGATAACGTTCGCTGTCGATCTGGGCGTCGGCGGTTTCGGCGCTGAAGGCGTCGGTCAGGCTGTCGATGCGCGGTCCGGTGGAGGCGATGGCAATTTTCTGAAACAGTTCGTCTTCCACCGGCTTCGCACCGAGGATTTGCTGAACCGTTTCGTCAATCCGCGCCAGTCCAGCGCCCAGTGATGCCGGCATGCCGCCGCCGGCCTTGCGCAGGTCGGCCGCAAACATTTCCACATTTTTGCGCTCGGTGTCGGTCGGGTCTGCGGCATAACGCATGACATGGGCAAACAGCAGCGCCGAAGTGCTTTCGACGGCGACCAACCGTTCCCGCTGCGGCACGCTTTGCCAAGCGCCGCGCACCAGACCGGCGATTTCGGTATCAAAAGCGACCATGCGCCCGAGCGCCTGGGTCACCGTGGCACCAGCTGCCCGGTAACGGTTGAGCAACTCGGTTTTCTGTTCAAAAGCTTTCACCAGTACCGGCAGACCCTGCTGCAGCACCGGGCTGTCAATATCAGCTGCTGCGGTTTTCAGGCGACGCAACAGGTCGGGGACGCGCGTGCCGCGGTCGGCGACCGTTAGCGCTTTGCCGGAGGCACCTTCGACACGCGCGCGCAGTACTTCGAGGTCCCAGCGTGCATCGATCTCTTTGAGTTCGCGCAGGTAGCCGAGAACTTCACTCTGCTGGCGGTAATCGACGCCCTGGCTTTTGAGATAGATGAACCCGAGCAGCGAGACCAGGGCAAAGGCGCCGGCTACGAACATCAGCAGCCGCACGTTGCCGTCTGCGCGCGCACGCTGCAACACGGCCGCGCCCTGGTTTTTCAGCGCGGCAGGATTCCAGGATTTTTGGGGCAGCAGTTTAATGATCAAGATCATTCACCAAGATAGGCATGTCGGACTTGCGGATTGGACAACAGGGATTTTGCGTCATCGGCCAGTACGATGCAGCCGCTTTCCATGACATAGGCGCGGCTGCTGGTCTCCAGGGCGAGTCTGGCATTCTGTTCCACCAGCAACATGGTGACACCCTCGGCGGCGATCATGCGAACCGTTTCAAAAATCTTCTGCACCATCAGCGGCGCCAGCCCCATGCTCGGTTCGTCGAGCAGGAGCATCTGCGGCCGTCCCATCATCGCCCGCGCGATGGCCAGCATCTGCTGCTCACCGCCGGACAGCGTACCGGCGAGCTGTTCGCGTCGCTCCGCCAGACGGGGAAACAGCGTACACACCCGCTCGGTATCGGCGGCAATGCCGGCGGCGTCGTGGCGGATATAAGCGCCCATCGCCAGATTCTCGGCAACCGTCAGCCGCGGAAACATGCCGCGGCCCTCGGGTACCAGGGCCAATCCGTGACGGACCAGATGATACGCCGGTTTACCGGTGACATCAGCGCCTTTGTAGGTGATGCGCCCGGCTTTGGGCTGCAACAATCCTGCCAGCGCTTTGAGCGTTGTTGTTTTGCCGGCACCGTTGGCGCCGATCAGCGCGACGACTTCGCCGGCACCGACTTTGAGGTCTATGCCCTTGACGGCGCGGATGCCGCCGTAGGTCACTTCCAGTCCGCGGACTTCAAGCATGGCGAGGCTTGTTCATGCAAAACCGCTGCCGAGATAGGCTTCGATTACGCGCGGATTGCGTTGCACCGCTTCGGGTTCACCCTCGGCGATTTTTTCGCCGTAGTCGAGCACCGCGACGCTGTGTGACAGTCCCATCACCAGTTTCATGTCGTGTTCGATCAGCAGCAGCGTGATGCCGTCCTCGCGGATGCGTTCGAGCAGCGCTTTCAGTGCCGCGGTCTCTGTTGCGTTCATGCCGGCCGCGGGTTCGTCCAAAGCCAGCAACTGTGGATCGGTGGCCAGTGCGCGCGCGATTTCCAGCCGGCGCTGGTCGCCGTATGGGAGATCGCGTGCAAGATCATCGGCCCGTGCAGCGAGCCCGCAGTAATCGAGCAGTTCACGGGCGCGGCGGGTGATCGCCAGTTCTTCGGCGACCGCGGCGCGCGTGCGGAACACTGCGCCCAGCACTCCGGTGTTCGAGCGCAGATGGCGGCCGAGCATGACGTTCTCCAGCGTGGTCATGCTGCCGAACAAACGGATGTTCTGGAAAGTGCGCGCAATGCCGTGGCCAGCGACTGCGTGTGGCTTCAGTCCTTCGATGCGCCGGCCGTCGAATGTCAGCTTGCCGACGTCGGGCACAGTGAGTCCGGTCAGCACATTAAATAGCGTGGTTTTGCCGGCACCGTTGGGGCCGATCAGGCCGAAAATTTCGCCGCGGCGTACGCTGATCGATACATCGGACAGCGCAGCCAGTCCGCCGAAATGTTTGCAGATGCCGCTGGCGGCCAGCAGGATGTCAGCCGGCATCGGCGTTCCCTTTGCCGGCCTGGCGCCGCCGCACGGGCCACAGGCCTTCCGGACGCAACAGCATCATCAGCACCAGTGCCAGACCGAACAGCAGCATGCGCAGGTCGGCGGGATCCACCAGCACGCCGCCGAACCAGCGCTGTTGCAGCGGACCGATATATCGCAGCGCTTCCGGCAGCGCGGTCAGCAGCACGGCGCCGAGCGCGACGCCGGCGACATTGCCCATGCCGCCTAGCACCACCATGCACAACACCATGATCGAATCAATCAGCTGAAAACTCTCGGGGCTGATGAAGCCCTGGAATGACGCGAACAGGCCGCCGGCAACGCCGCCGAAAGTCGCACCCATCGCAAAGGCCAGCAGTTTGACGTTGCGGGTATTGATACCCATCGCCGAGGCGGCCAACTCGTCGTCGCGGATCGCGACCCAGGCGCGGCCGATACGCGAATTCTGCAAGCGCAGCGACAGTGCGATCGTCAAAGCGGCGCAGACCAGAAACACAAAATAATAGTTGTGCACCGGCGAGAAGGTCAGCCCGGCGAACGAGTGGGTTTGCGCCAGTGAAAATCCGCCCATCTGCAGCGGGTCGATCAGCGTGATGCCCTGCGGACCGTTGGTGATATTGACCGGCCGGTTAAGGTTGTTGAGAAAGACACGGATGATTTCGCCGAAGCCGAGCGTGACGATGGCGAGATAGTCACCGCGGAGCCGAAGCGTCGGCGCGCCGAGCAGGATGCCGAAGACCGCGGCAATCGCCGCGCCCAGCGGCAACAGCAGCAGGAAAGGCCAGTGTACGGCGAACTGCGGTGAGGCCAGCAGCGCGTAACTGTAGGCGCCGACGGCGAAGAACGCGATATAGCCCAGATCAAGCAGGCCGGCGAATCCGACGACGATGTTGAGGCCCAGCGCGAGCATCACGAACAGCAGGGAGACGGCGATGATGCGCACCCAGCTGCGGCCGAGCACGGCTTCGGTGATGAAAGGCAGTGCCAGCAACACCAGTACCACCGCGCCCCAGGCGAACCAGCGGTAATGGCGGTCGTTGAACAGCGCGGCAATATTCAAGCGCGGTCTCCGTTTTGCTGGCCGAGCAGTCCTGAAGGCCGCAGCACCAGCACCAGTACCAGCACGAGAAAAGCAAAAATGTCGCGGTAGTTGCTGCCCAGTACGCCGCCGCTGAGATCGCCGATATAACCAGAGGCCAGGCTTTCGATGACGCCGAGCAACAGTCCGCCCAGCACGGCACCGCCGACATTGCCAATGCCGCCCAGAACTGCCGCGGTGAAGGCCTTGAGGCCGAGCATGAAGCCCATGAAGTAATGGCCGATGCCGTAGTAGAGAATGATCATCAGGCCGGCGATGGCGCCGATCGCCGAGCCGAGCACGAAGGTGAATGCGATGACGCTATTGGTATTGACGCCCATCAGGCCAGCGACATCCGGGTTCTGTTCCGTTGCGCGCATCGCGCGGCCCATACGGCTGGTTTTGATGAACCAGAGCAGGGCGGCCATGATCGCGCAGGCCAGCAGGAAAATCGCTAGTTGCAGCGTGGTCAGCTGCGCGCCGGCGATGTCGATGGCCGACGGTTCTAGCAGTTTGGGCAAGGCAATGTACTGCTTGCCCCAGACCAGCGCTGCCGAATACTGCAGCAGTATCGATACGCCGATCGCGGTGATCAGCGGCGCCAGCCGCGGTGCGCGGCGCAGTGGCCGGTAGGCGACACGTTCAATCGACAGTCCCAGCGCAGCACATACGATCATCGCGCCGCCTCCGGCGATGACCAGCAGCACCGGCGCCGGAAGGCCGGCTGCCGCCAGCCCCTGCAGGATGGTCAACGCGACCAGCGCGCCGATCATGGTGATGTCGCCGTGCGCGAAATTGATCAGCCCGAGAATGCCGTAGACCATGGTGTAACCGAGCGCGACCAGGGCATAGATACTGCCCAGCACCAAGCCGTTGATCAGTTGCTGCGCAAAAATATCCATGTTCAGAGACGGCAACGGCACCTGCGAGGGGTGCCGTTGCGTGGTAGTTGTGGTCGCTTATTTCTTTGCGGTTTCTTGAGCCGGTGCCGGCGCCGCTGCGGGGGCCGTGCCGGCACCGGTTTCGGGCTTCACCGTTTCCAAGGGCTCCCATTTGCCGCCTTTGACAACGTACAATGTGATCGGGCCGTTTTTCAGATCCCCCTTGTCATCAAAGGCGATGGGGCCGATGACGCCGTTGTAAGTGGTTTTGCCGACTTCGGGCAGGAACTTTGCGGGATCGCTGGAGCCGGCGCGCTTCATCGCCTCGATGAACACCATCACCGAGTCGTAGCCCATCGGCGCGAACAGCTCTACTTCCTGGTTGAATTTGGTTTTGTATTTGTCGAGGAAGGTTTTGCCGCCGGGCATCTGGTCTTTCGGCAGTCCGGGGATCGAGGCCATCGCGCCTTCGGAGGCGTCGCCGGCAAGTTTGATGAAGTTCGGCGTCTGCATGCCGTCGCCGCCGATGAATTTGGCCTGAATGCCCAGATCTTTCATCTGTTTGATCATCGGTGCAGCCTGCGGGTCGATGCCGCCGAACATGATCAGGTCGGGTTTCTTGCCTTTGATCCTGGTGAGGATCGCCTTGAAGTCGGTGTCCTTGTCCGTGGTGTGCTCACGCGCAAGCACCTTGATGCCCAGCGATTTTGCGGTGGCTTCGAAGTTGTCGGCGAGGCCTTGGCCGTAGGCGGTGCTGTCGTCGATCACCGCGACCGATTTGCTCTGCAGCGTTTTTGCTGCAAACCGTGCGAGCGTCGGACCCTGCTGGCCGTCATGGGCGACCACGCGGAAGGTGGTCTTGAATCCCTGTTCGGTGTATTTCGGATTGGTGGATGACGGCGAGATTTGCGGAATGCCGGCGTCGGAATAAATCTTCGAAGCCGGTATCGACGCCCCGGAGTTGAAGTGGCCGATCACGGCGACAACTTTTGCATCAACCAGTTTTTGCGCGACGGTCGTCGCCTTGGTCGGATTCGCTTCATCGTCTTCCGCAACCATTTCGAATTTCACTTTTTTGCCAGCGATTTCGACATTCGCTGCGTTGGCGTCTTCGATTGCCAGTTGTACGCCGTTGCGGATGTCGATACCGATATGCGCCTGCGGGCCGGTCAGTGGCGATGCGGAACCGATTTTGACGGTGAGCACTTCCGGCGCCTTCGGCGCTTCGGCTTTGGGTGCGGTCGGCGGAGCCTCCTGGCCACAGGCTGCGACGAGAAGAGCGGCGGTCAGTGCCACGGCAAGGGATCGTATCGGGTGCTTGTGCATGTCAGGCTCCAGGTTTCACGCGGTCGCAGTACGGATTCCGCAACCGACGGATATCGTTTAACTTGTTGTTACTGAAAGGAATTTGTTCATTATCGGGGGAGGCCATGGCAAAGTCAATTTGCCCCTGCCCGATTCACGGGCAAAAAAAAGCCGGCGGCTGCCGGCTTTCTGATGATCCTTGTACGGATCAGCGACCAATGTTATTTGGTGGCTAATACCCACTGCACGAGGGTCTTGATGTCATCTTCTTTGATGTGCGCGTTCGGCGGCATCGGGGTCGGGCCCCAAACGCCGGAACCTCCAGCTTTCACTTTTTTCACCAGATTGGCTTCGGCCGCTTTGTCGCTGCGGTATTTCGCGGCGATTTCCTTGTAGCTGGGACCGATGACTTTTTTGTCGACAGCATGGCAGGTCATGCAGCCGTTGGATTGTGCGAGTTTTTCATTGGCTGCAGCGTTACCGGCAGCGAGCACGCCGAAGGCGGCCATTGCGACGATTGCAAATCTCATGACTACTCCTTGAAGGGCGATTCGTAAATATGCGCGATTGTAGCCGAAGCCGTGCTGAGCCAGAAGATCAGCACTGTGCATTTAACAACGCGGCGTTGCCGGGAAATCCGACTGTTTCCGACGCCATGATAACGCCAGGCTGAATGCCGGGTTGACCTTGCCGGCGATGAACAGCTTAGACGGATCACCACAAGCCTTTGTTTTTAAAAGATAATTATTACAGGTGTTTGAGGTGGGCGTGTCAGGCGCCAGCCGGCTACGGATCTGGCGCACCAGCAGCTCCGGGTTGAAGGGTTTGGTCATTACCAGCTAGGCGTCGGAAGCCATGCATTCATTGGCGAAGGTCTGCGCATGATTGGCAGTCAGAAAAATCAACGGCGCGTTGACGGGTTCCGGTTGCGAACGCATCCAGCTCAGCACGGTGAGTCCGTCCCAGCATACTGCCGTCGGGCCACCGCCAGGCGCACCGGCGACTGGGTCATCACTGCGATGGCTTAGCCGCCGTCCCTGCACACCACCACTTCGGCGTTGCGCATGTTTTTCAGATAAAACGAGACCATGCGCGCGATGTCGGCATTATCCTCGGCCGGCACGATACGCATCGTGCCGGCCGATCCACCTGCTGTGGGCGGTCGTGTTCATGATGTTCAGTCGGTGACCGCACCCTTGCTGGCCGTGGATACCAGACGCGCGAATTTCGCCAGTGCGCCGCGGGTGTAACGCGGCTTCGGCTGCTTCCATTTTTTCCGGCGCGCCGCGAGTTCCTTGGCGGGTACATTGAGCTGGATCAGCAGCTTGTCGGCATCGATGGTGATCGAGTCGCCTTCCTTCACCAGCGCAATCGGTCCGCCTTCAAAGGCCTCGGGTGCGACATGTCCCACGACCATGCCCCAGGTGCCGCCGGAGAAACGGCCGTCGGTGATCAGTCCCACGGACTCGCCCAGACCTTGGCCGGTCAGTGCGCCGGTCGGCGCCAGCATTTCCTGCATGCCGGGACCGCCTTTCGGACCTTCGTAGCGGATGACGACGACGTCACCGGCCTTGATCTTCTTCGCCATGATCGCTTTCATGCAGGCGTTTTCCGAATCGAATACGCGTGCCGGTCCGGTGATCTTCGGTGATCTGAGTCCGGTGATCTTGGCGACACAACCTTCGGGTGACAGATTTCCCTTGAGGATGGCGAGGTGGCCCTGCTTGTACATCGGATTCGACCATTGACGAATTACATCCTGGTTCGCGCGCGGTGCATCCGGAATGTTTTTCAGTTCCTGCGCCATCGTGCGGCCGGTGATGGTCATGCAGTCGCCGTGCAGCAGACCGTTCTTGAGCAACATCTTCAGTACCTGCGGCACGCCGCCGGCACGATGGAAGTCCACCGCGACATAACGGCCCGAGGGCTTGAGGTCGCACAGCACCGGTAC
>JAURHM010000063.1 GCA_030833315.1 Burkholderiales bacterium | reverse complement strand
GGGTGCGCGCGCGCATGATCACGCGGCCGCGACCGGTGCGGTAACCGTCGCGGACACCGGATACGCCGTAAATGATGCCCGCCGTCGGAAAATCCGGGGCCGGCACGATCTCGATCAGTTCATCAATGGAAATCTCGGGATTTTTCAGTAGCGCCTGGCAGGCATCCACCACCTCGCCCAGGTTGTGCGGCGGAATGTTGGTCGCCATGCCCACGGCGATGCCTGAGGAGCCGTTGACCAGCAGATTGGGAACCTTGGTCGGCAGCGTGACCGGCTCTTTTTCCTTGCCGTCGTAGTTATCGACAAAATCGACCGTTTCCATGTCGATGTCAGCGAGCATGTCGGAGGTGATTTTCTCCATCCGGCACTCGGTATATCGATAAGCTGCAGCCGAGTCGCCGTCAACCGAACCGAAGTTGCCCTGGCCGTCGATCAGCATGTAGCGCATCGAGAAATCCTGCGCCATGCGCACCAGCGCTTCGTAAGTCGCGCTATCGCCGTGGGGGTGGTATTTACCGAGCACGTCACCGACAACACGTGCGCACTTCACGTAAGGCCGGTTCCAGACGGTATTGGACTCATGCATCGCGAACAGAATCCGGCGATGCACCGGCTTCAAACCGTCGCGGACATCGGGCAGTGCACGGCCAACGATCACGCTCATCGCGTAATCCAGATACGAGCGCCGCATCTCCTCTTCAAGGCTGATGGGCAGGGTTTCTTTGGCGAATTGTTCCATGGAGTCCGAGGGTTTTATACGCACCGGGCCGGGCGATCTGCCGAGCCGCCGATGCTGTTATGACTAAGCTTGGAATTCTAACATGCAGGCCTGGGCAGAACAGCCTGCGCAGATCCCCTTCAACAGGCCTGTCAGGAGGGTTTTAACCCCTGTTGCGAACACACCGAACTGCACCAAGCAAGCCGAAAAAACCGGGCAGCCATTACCATTTTTGAACAGTCGCCGATGCATTGGCGCAACCCCGCATGTAAGGAGACCGCCCAGACCCATCGACATTGCCCTAGCCAAAACTGCAAAAACCCTCATTTACCCCTTGTTCCACAAAGTGAAACATGCACCGAAAAAGTGATGCTTTCGAGCAACACCCGCTATGCTTTTTTTATTGGAATCATGTTATTATCTTTTTCAAGGTTTACTCAGGTATCAGGGATGTGGTATCTAGTGGCCTTCGGGGAGATTCAACATAAGTTCACCGGCTATCCGGCACATCCCTAAATTTTTTCGCAAAACAGGAGGATCAAAAACATGCGTTCAGCTCTCAAGATCACAATCGCCGCCTTGGCTTTCGTTCCGGCACTTGCCGTCGCGCAAGCCAAGGAGGGTTATCTGACCGACACCAGTGGCGCAGTGGTTAAAGCCGCTGGCGCCGGTGTATGCGTTCGTACCAGTGCCTGGACGCCTGCTCTGGCCGTTGCCGAGTGCGATCCGGACCTGGTGAAAAAGCCCGCGCCGGCAGCCAAGAAGCCGGAAGCCAAGCCGGAAGCCAAGCCGGAAGCCAAGCCGAAGCCGGAAGCCAAGCCGAAGAAACCCCAGCCCCTGAACATCGAAGAAAAAATCGAGCTTCAAGGCATGGAGTTCAACAAGGCTGACATGACTGCCGACAACAAGAAAGACCTCGATAGCTTCTTCGGTGTCCTGACCAAGGCGAACAAACAGCGCAGCGCAGTCCGCGTCGGCGCCATCATCGTCACCGGCCACACCGATCGCATCGGCAGCATGAAATACAACATGAAGCTGTCCGAGAAGCGCGCGATCACGGTCAAGGACTACATCGTCTCCAAAGGCTTCGACCAGAAGCTGATTTTCTGGGAAGGCAAAGGCCCGAAACAGCCGATCCCCGTGACCAAGTTCTGCGACAACAAGATGAAGCGTAAACAGCTCATCGAGTGCCTGGCGCCGAACCGTCGCGTGACCGTTGAAGTGGTTGGTCAAGCCACACCGACGCCGAAACCGGAAGCCAAGCCGAAGCCGGAAGCCAAACCGGAAGCCAAACCGGAAGCCAAGAAGTAAGTTAAAACATCATTAAAAAGCCCTGCTTCGGCAGGGCTTTTTTTTTGCACTACAATCCCCTTTTACCGCATTGATCCCTGCATGCCCGTCACCACTGTCATCGAACCCCGCTGGGTTATACCTGTCACCCCCAAAGCCGCGGTATTGACCGATCATGCGGTTGTGATTGAGGAGAGCCGGATTGCTGCGGTTCTACCCGCTGCTGATGCGCTGGCGCATTATCCGGATGCGCAGCGCGTAGCACTGCCCGGACAGGCACTGATCCCGGGACTCGTCAACCTGCACACCCATGCCGCGATGAGCCTGATGCGCGGTATGGCGGACGATCTGGGACTGATGGACTGGTTGCAGAACCATATCTGGCCGGCGGAGTCCCGCATCGTTTCCGATGACTTCGTGCATGACGGCACCCTGCTGGCCTGCGCAGAGATGCTACGTAGCGGCGTGACCTGCTTCAATGACATGTATTTTTTCCCGGAAGCGGCTGCCCGAGCGACTCTGCGGGCCGGCATGAGGGCCGCCCTGGGCATCATCGCTGTCGAATTCCGCTCAGCCTATGCAGCCGATGCGCAGGACTATCTGACCAAGGGCATTGCGCTTCGCGATTCGCTGCGCGATGAACCGCTGCTGTCGTTCTGCCTCGCGCCCCACGCGCCGTTTACCGTCTCCGACGCCACCTTCTCCCAGATCGCCATCTATGCCGCTGAACTCGACCTGCCGGTGCACATCCACCTCCACGAAACGGCGCAGGAAATCAGCGACAGTCTGGCTGCACACGGGATGCGCCCGATTGAACGCCTGGAAAAACTCGGATTGCTCGGGCCCGGTCTGATTGCGGTCCATGGCGTGCATCTGAATGACGCTGAAATCGGGCTACTGGCCAGACATGGCTGCTCCGTCGCACACTGCCCGAGTTCCAACCTCAAACTGGGCAGCGGTATTGCCCCGGTGGCTGGGCTGCTGCAGGCCGGGGTCAACATCGGTCTCGGCACCGACAGCGCTGCCAGCAACAACCGGCTGGACCTGTTCACAGAAATGCGTACGGCAGCATTACTGGCCAAAGGCATCAGCGGCGATCCATGCGTCATGCCCGCGCACCGGGCGCTTGAAGCAGCCACACTTGGCGGCGCACGCGCACTGGGCCTGCAGGATCAGATCGGATCCATCACACCGGGAAAATGGGCAGACCTGACAGCAGTGAACCTGTCCGCTTCAGAACTGTCTCCCTGTTACGATCCCGTCTCCCAGCTTGTTTATACCGCAGGCCGCGAACATGTTACTGACGTCTGGGTCGGCGGCCGGCAACGTGTCTCCGGCGGCGTGCTGCTCGATCTCGATGAAAACGCGCTGACTGCACGTGCAAATTACTGGAAAAACAAACTGCATCCATCATGAATACCAACGTCGATCCGGCCGAGCTGGAAAAGTTCAGCGAACTCGCACACCGCTGGTGGGACCCTCAGAGCGAATTCCGCCCGCTGCACGAAATCAATCCGCTGCGCCTGGACCACATCGACCGCATCGCAGCGCTGCAAGGAAAAAAAGTCCTCGACGTCGGTTGCGGCGGCGGAATCCTTGCTGAAGCCATGGCCGCAAAAGGTGCGCAGGTCACCGGCATCGATCTCGCCGACAAGCCGCTGAAAGTGGCGCAGCTGCACCTGCTCGAATCCGGGCAGCAGGTTGATTACCGGCGGATTGCCGTGGAAGAACTTGCGCAGCAAGCCCCTGCCAGCTTCGACGTCGTGACCTGCATGGAAATGCTGGAACATGTACCGGATCCTGCGGCCGTCGTCGATGCCTGCGCCGCGCTGCTGAAACCGGGCGGCCACGCCTTTTTCGCCACACTGAACCGCAACCCCAAATCCTATCTGTTCGCGATCATCGGCGCCGAATACATTCTCAACATGCTGCCGCGCGGCACCCATGACTACGGGCGCTTCATCAAACCCTCGGAACTGTCGTCGACCTGTCGCCGGGCCGGACTAGAAACCATCGGTCTGATCGGCATGACGTACAACCCGTTTACCAAGGTTTACGCGCTCGCTGCAGACACCGACGTCAACTACATTCTCAGCACCAGCAAACCGGCTCAGTCGTGATGCGCGCCGTATTGTTCGATCTCGACGGCACTTTCGCCGATACCGCACCGGATCTCGGTCGCGCGGTCAATCAGATGCGTGCTGCCCGGGGAATGGCACCTGTCGCACTGGCCGATACAAGACGCGTCACCTCCCTCGGCGCACGCGGACTGCTCGGTATCGGCTTCGGTATGGGCCCCGATCACGCTGATTACGCCGCGATGCGCGACGAATTCCTGCAGATATACGAAAACAACCTCTGCTGCGATACACGCCTGTTCCCCGGCATGGCTGAACTGGTTGACCGCCTCGAAGCTGACGGACGGCTCTGGGGGATCGTGACTAATAAAGCTGAACGCTTCGCCTTGCCGCTGCTGCAACAGTTGGGTTATGGCCAACGCGCCGGGTGCATCATTGGCGGCGACACGACAAAGCACATGAAGCCCCACCCGGCACCCCTGATTGCCGCGGCGCTCAAACTGGATCTGCCGCCAGCAGCCTGCGTCTATGTCGGCGACGACGAACGCGACATCCAAGCCGGCAAAGCCGCCGGTATGAGGACCGTTGCCGTGCGATTCGGTTACCTTAATGGCAGTGATCCCGATTCCTGGCACGCCGATCTTGTGGTAGAGCAGCCATACGCCATCCTTGACGCATTGGCTTAGCCAATCGTTTTACCATTGCATTCAAATCGTTAAATGCATGTGACGCCAGTCACACGGGCATAGAGCCACCCGTGGATCCGTGAGAGGATACGTGCCTCATGCAAATTCTCTCCAAACCATTGATCGCCAGCGCCTTTTTGCTGGCTTGTTTCAGCACCAACTTGCATGCATCGCTTCCTGGTCAAGCGCGTGCTGTTGGCAAGCCATCACCACAAGCCAAACCAATCTTGCCGGTCAATACAGCAAGCACAGCCGCACCCGGGCAAGCAGGTTATGTTCACTACTTCGTCATCACCCATCCTGACGGGACTTTGGAAGACCATGTCGGCATTGAAATGGAAGACCAGCGTATCGCCTGGTCCTTTCCCGGTAGCGGCGTGACCGTCGTCGATTTCATCAAGAACGGAACAGTGGAGTCAGGTGGCAAGATCTACAAAGTCGAACACTTGCATGCGATACGCCCCTTGCGTTCAGACCGCGAAATGCAGACGCTACGCAACGATCTGCCACAGCGGGTAGCCATCTGGATCGATAACGAAACCCCTTACTGTGCGCTCCGCCGCCCCAACGAACGTTTCTGCCTGAGCTGCGGCGACTTCGTGGTGCGTATTCTGTTTCCATCCACTAATCCGCTATCGGCTGGACTACCCCAAGATTTCATTCGCACAGCTGGCCAGACGCCAACCACAGACGATTTGCTGCTATATATGCTGGGTATGCATGCCCTGCCGGATGCTAAATCAAGACTTGGCCGTCTGGCTAAGCTCGACGTACCCGAAACCCTGCGCAGGGATCTGCAGGATCTCCTGCAGGTGCAGCTCGCAGACGAATCGGCTGCAAAACCCTCCACCTTCACGCGACAGAATCCAAGGATAGCCATTCGTAAGACTCAGATCAGGCGCCTCTGACGTCTCGGTTTCACATTGCGGGAACTTGTCGGTATGCGATAATGTCTCAGAAGCAAGAGACTGGGGGCGACTTGGTTTCGACGTGGGTTACAAAGCAGCACAAGGCATGCCAAGGTCCAGTTACCTTGTAAATCCGCTGGAAATTCTATACACGCCAACGACGAGCGTTATTCTCTAGCCGCCTAACACCGGCTAGACGTTGCACTGATCTGCTGATGGGTCAGGCCCCGAAAGGGGTGCAACGTCATTTACATCAGCCTCTCTGCAGGGTTTGGTCGCTTAACCTTGTGGATCCGTCGAAGCGACTAGCCAAACACCAGCCTGCCGGTTGGCGGGTGCGAGGCGAAACCCAAATAACCAGGCTAAGCATGTAGTCTTGACTGTAGAGGGCTTGCGGACGCGGGTTCAATTCCCGCCGCCTCCACCAATTCATCAAGAAAGCCACTGCCCGCGTGGCTCTCTTGTTGCGCCTAGCCGATCCGTTCAGCGTTTCAAGCGACCTCCACCTGCACCGCAGTCACCACGATCTCGATCCGATAAGCCGGATTCGACAACGCGGCCTGCACCGTAGCTCTCGGCAGAGCGGTTCCCGGCGTGACCCAGACGTCCCAGACTTCATTCGGCAGGGACAATAGGGAGCAGACTGAGCTACCCCATATTCCCAGGATCAGATTCCGGTAACCAGCAGATCCAGCGCGGCAATGATGGCAACGCGTTCGCCTGAAAGATTATCAATTTTGTCACCGAGTATTTTTCTGGATACGCCGGCGAGTTCCGGTGCCAGCATGACCACCTTGCGGCCCTCGACTTCGAAGACCGGGTTAAGCCGCTCAGCCAACCTGCCCTTGAGCACCTCAGGTTTGCACAGGGGCACGACCACCCGCGTGGCCAAAGGATCCAGCAGATCCGACTGGACGTCGAGCAAGTATGGGATACGCGTGCGGGACGCGGGATTGACGTTGCGGTAGACGTCGAACTGCGCCATTAGAACGAACGCAGCCTGTCGCTGAATACGCCGTGTTTTTCCACATGCTCGTTGTAGGCATCCAGCGCAGCGCGATTCTGCTGGAGCCATTCTTCGCGTTGGCACCGGCGGATGGCTTCAATCAGACCGGCCTCAAACACTTGCGAAAGATTCAGGTTGAGACGTTTCGCGGTCTGTAGCAGGCTGTCATCAACGCTCAGGTTGGTGGCTTTCTTGCGCCGATGCAAAGTCGGTGTGGGAGCGGACATAGTCAATTGATGAGCTGATGGATGCGCATAGTGTATGCGCATCATGGTGCACATTCAATCAAACTACCTTTCGCACAACATTCGCACAAGTGCCGTAGAGATCAATAACCTATTGATTTAAATAACCAAAATATTTCAAATTGGAGCTTCAATTCCCGCCACCTCCAATTGAAAATACCAAGCCCTTCCCCGGTTGGTATTTTTTTGCCTGCCGCCGCGTGTTCACGGGCGTTGGCGCGGAGTCCTGCGGACTGCGGATTTGCGCGGCCATCGCGATGGCGCGCACCTTCGGCTTTCTCAGCGCCGTGATTCTCTCCGCCCTGCGCGCCTGAACGGGGTCGAAATCGGTAAGCTGGAAATAATTACCTGCATTTAATCAATCGGTTACGCGACGACCAGCGGGCGTCGTTATCGCGGATGTGTTGAATCTCCTCGTATTCTTGAGCCATTTAGAAGTAGAGGTTATGAAGATTTTGTCATGGCATAAGGGACTGGGGGAAGCCTGCCCAGCGCCGGGTGGGGTCGCTTATGGTTGTCGTTCATAAGTTATAAACAAGCAGCATCGCCTGCGCCGCACCGGGCAAGGGTTGGGCATCCGGATGAGCTTGAGCCTGGAACCCCATGTCAATCGGCCATGGCGGCTTGTCCCAAAAGACGAATCAGCGAACTGACGTCGCTCAGATCCTCAAGATTGCGGATTTGCTTCACCGCATTATCGATGTTATCCAGGGAAACCGGCTTCGCCGAGAAGGACACACAATCCCGGAATTTGGCCTCAATCTGATCCCAATCAACCGGATTTTTCGGATCCCCGGGAACCCCGGTTGACCTATGCTCAAAGTGCCTTCCGTCGCGCGTCACAATTTCAACAGCGGTGCTGGAAACGTCAGCAGAACCACCACGTCCGGTGGCAGCCTTCTCGGCCGGACGGTAACTGACACGGTCCGCCATCGCCAAAACCACCGGGTCCCGCAGTCCTTCATCCGTGTAGGCACGCAGAGTCACGTTTCCCTTGGCCGCCATGACCGCCGTCGTGAACGGAATGCTGTACTTGCCGTCGATACTAACTTTGGGCCTGCGCTTCAGTTCGATCGGCTCGCAGAGAAGGCGTGTTCCGGCCGTTCCGCCGACAATGGTGATTGCGCCGATGTCGTCCGGCTTCAAACCCTGATTTTTCATGATCGCCAAGACTGAGGCATTGGTTGTGCGCGTGTAGGCGCATGCGGGCCAAACCTTGAAGCCATGTTTCTCGATCAAGGGGAAGTGCTTGCCCAGCCGGTCGACGATACCAGCCCAGTCCGGTTCATTACCCCGGATATAGGTCCGGAAAAAGCCGTAGCGTCCCTCAATGACTTCCTTCGACCCGATGATGCCCCGCTGCGCAAGTTGGGCGGCCAGAATCGCGCCTTGCCCCGAAAACCCGGCCTGCATCGATCGCATATGCGTGGCCGCGCCGACCGCCATCTGCCGGCTGCCGCTCATCTGGTTAAATCCGATGCCCAGCGCGTTTTCCATCTGGTGTTCGTCCAGGCCGAGCAGCCGGCCTCCGGTTGCAGCACCCGCTATAAAACCAATCAGCTGGGTGGCGAACCACCCTTCGGTCATTGTCCAGTCCGGAACCTCGATGGCCCTGCTGATCCGGGTCATCACATCCATGCCGGCGGCAATGGCAGTGATCAGTTCCCTGCCGCAAACCTTGCCTTTTTTCTCAGCCAATGCGATGGCTACGGGAATGGTGACGATACTCGGATGACCACTCTCCCCGATGTCATCAAAATCAAGCATATGGCCCAGGCTGCCATTAACAAACGCAGCCCAGCCTGCAGGTGCCTTGCCACCAAAACCGAAAATCGTCGACTCCGGCATGCCTCCCATTTCAGCAACGTAATCGGCAAGTATCCTTGCTTCCGCAGACAGGCTGCTGGCGCCAATCGATACGCCCAGGGTATCCATAACGCACTGCTTGATGATTTCCACCAGCGGCTGCGGCAAGTCCTCATAACGCAAACCGGCAGCGTGTTTTGCGAGCTTCGCTGTAATTCCAGCGGCTGCGGATGCTTCAAGTTCTGCGGAAGATTTCGCCTGAACACTCATGTTTATGCCTTTTTGTTTGCCAGCCCGAGACTTCTGATGATTTTCCCCCACCGGACTGTCTCTGCAGCAATGAAATCGCGAAATTGCTCAGGCGCATTGGGTTGCGCCGCGTCCGCACCCTCTGCTGCAAGGCGGCTTTTCATTTCAGGTTCATTTACAACGGCAATGGACTCGCGATTGAGCACATTGATGATCGCTGACGGCGTGCCCTTCGGCGCAAGAAATCCGTACCAGCTTCGGAGGTCATATCCCGATACACCGGACTCCGCGACCGTAGGCAGATCGGGCAAGGCAGGCACGCGTTGCGGACTGGTAATCGCGAGCGCCTTTAACTTCCCGCTTCGCACAAGCGGCCCTGCAGTCAAAGGATTGGTAATTGATACTTGAACACGACCCGCCATCAAATCAATCATGGAGAGCCCGCTACCCTTGTAGGGAACATGTGTCATGTCAACGGCTGCCATGGTCTTTAACAGCTCCATGCCGAGATGCACAACCGTGCCCACGCCGCTGGAGGCATAAACAAGCGGCTTGGCTTTCGCCAGGGAAATCAGCTCCCTGACCGAATTGGCCTCGAGCGAGGGATTTGCCACCAACAGGTATGGCTGCGACAGCAACATGCAAACAGCAGTCAGTTCCTTCGTAATATCGGTGGAAACCGTCCCGAGAAGCATTGCAGTCACATTCTGCGCACTTAGCGTGACCAGCGTGTAACCGTCCGGCGCAGCCTGCGCCCCCAACTGGATTGAAATGGCACCCGAAGCCCCCGCCCGGTTGTCCACCACGACGGATTGCCCAAGCCTCTCCGACAACTTTTGGGCAACAGACCGGGTCATGACATCACTGCCGCTGCCGGCCGGGGTGCCGACCAGCACCCGGATGGGTTTCTTCGGATACTGCGGATGAGACGGTTGCGCAACGGCCTGCTGCGTAAAGAGTATCCCGAGCACGGGAAGTAATCCTTTAAGAAGTCTCATGCATCCCCTCCTTGTTCCGCGCCTGTAACAAGAACCTCGTCGCCTTCAACCCTGAAACGGTGATCAAAGTCCCCGGATACCCAATCCATGAATTGCAAGGCTTCCTGAAACCGCGGATCTCCGCTGCGCAAAACCTCAGGACGCAGTTGCTTATCGATCAACACCGGAAGAAACGATACCTGATCGACGCCTTTTTTCCCGATGATTGCCTTTGCAATCAGGCTGCGCTTTGCATCCGATCCGTAAGACAAATGGGGATAATCCGGATCAAGAACAACACCGTATTTTTTCTCGAAAGCAGCCGCCTTTTCCGGGGATTTGGCCGTCGACGACATGATGAAATTCGAAAGGCTGTAGAAACACGCGACGCCCTCGTGGACGCCAATAGCCTTGGGCGTATGTGCATGATGGCCCAGCAACAGATCCGCGCCGGCCGCAACAGCTGCCTTGGCAACGGTGATCTGGTAATCCGCAATCAATTTCGGAATGTAATGAACCCCCCAATGCAGCGAGACCACCACTGCATCGGCCCTGGATTTTGCGTTTCTGATGTCTTCTTCGAGAGCGGCAAGGTCTTCGGCATAAGGAACGGTAATGACCCTGGGCGGCACACCCGGCTGGTAATCGAAAGCCTCGTAATAGGTATGCACCCTCAGCGGCGCCACACCGGGACGATCCGGCCCTGCCGCATAACCATTCTGCAAAATGGAACAATAGGCAAGAAACGCCACCTTGACGCCTTTTTTTTCAATAATTTCCGGCGCTCGGGCCTCTGCAAGATTTCTCCCCGCGCCGACCACTTTGATTCCCTGCCCCCGCAGCAAATCCACGGTATCCAACAGCGCATCGCCACCCCAGTCCATGGCATGGTTGCTAGCCAGCGAAACCACATCAAAGCCGCAATCCGGGAATACGGAAATCATCTGCGGCGGAACGCGACTGTGCGCGCCGTTGGAGTGCAGCTGGAATTCACCGCGGGTTGAATAGACGCGCTCGACCTGCGCGAACCGGAGATCGGCTTTCTGCAACACCGGTTTCACCAATTCCGGATACCGTTCAATCGGCTCATGAATCGGCCCGACATCACCGCAAGCCAACAGGCTTAATGTATTCATCACCCCCTCCGCCGCCTGATCAGGTGTATTTGCTTTTTGCTGCGCTACCGAGATAACGGGCTTCCAGCTCCTGCTGCCGCTCCGCCCCCTCCCCGTCAGGACCGCCAAAAGGACGCGGATAGGGTCGATCCCTGCGGCTCAACTCAAACTCTTCCCAAGCAGTGATTCCCCTAAGCTGGAAATCCTGCATGAAATCATGCAAGGCCGCCCACATCACATGATGGGTGAATCCCGGATACCAGGCAATGTTAACCCCCAGCGCCAGATGCTCATCCAGTCCGAGATAACGGGGCAGCTTCCCCTTCATGAATGAGAATGGACCCTGCAAAACCTTACGTGCCTGCCGGATTTCATCCTCCGAGTGCGGAGACTCCAGTTGCACCCAGTCCACACCGGCCTCCTCGCGATACGCCTTCATGCGCACAACCGCATCTTCAAAACTGCTGTTCACGGCATCCCTCGCGTAACACTGCGACATGATTACGAAATCGGGATCGATTTCGTTTTTCATATCGACCGCGGCCCTGTAACGGGCGACAGCCTGCTCCAGAGGCACAACCTCAACGCCCGCACTCTGCGTGCGCCGTTTACCTTCGATCGGCTGATCATCAATGCGTATTCCAGCTATTCCGGCGCGGATCGACTCGCGGACCAGCCGCCGGACAGCCATGATTCCGCCATGACCGGTATCCCCATCAAGAATGATCGGGAAATCCGCACTCTGGGCAATCCAGCCGCCGATTTGGATGCATTCCATCATGCTCGCCGTGCCCACATCGGCCAGTCCCGTATACGACCCCACCACGCCGCTGGTACCGACAAATCCGACTTCGCAACCGGACTGCGCCATGATCCGGGCATGCGTAGCTGACGGTGGATGCAAGACCACCAGCACTTTGCCCTGCCGCTGAATGAGCTGCTTCAGCCGGGTGGTTTTCCTGATCTGCTCCATGATCAAGCTGCCTTGCCCGAACCGGAAAGCGACTGCAACGCCGCCTCCCGTCCTGCGATGCGACCGAAGACGGCGCCGGCCATCAACCCCGAGCTTCCGGGATAGTTGAAGTAAAACAGTCCGCCAACCAATTCACCGGCCGCGTAAAGTCCCGGCAAAGGCTCGTCCTCAATATCAAGCACCTGGGTTTTCGGCGAAATCTTGATACCGCCAAACGTAAAAGTAATACCGCAAGTTACCGCGTAAGCCGTGAACGGCGGCTTCTCGATCGGATTTGCCCAGTTGGACTTGTTGATGGCAAGACCTTCGGTGCATTTTCCGTCTTTGATATTGGGATTGAACGAAACATCTCTCTTGACCGCCGCATTGAATTCACGAACGGTCTTCAGGAACGTCGGTGCGTTGACATCCTCCATCTTCGCCACGAGTTCCTCGATCGTATTCCCATGGACTTTTGTGGTTCCCTTGGACCGGTATTCGTCATGCAGCAGATGATCTACCTGCGAATCAAACACATGCCATGCAAAACTGCCCGGCTGCTCCAGCACGATACGGCCGTATTTCGCATAGGTGTAATTGCGGAAATCGGCACCCTCATCGACAAAACGCTCGCCATTGGCATTGATCATGAGACTGAAGGGATAACCGTTGCGGCTTGCCGTGATTGGACGGTCGAGTTCGCCGAAGTCGGGCGCATAGCGTTCCCAGGATACTGAATGGCAGCCGGACCATTGACCGTAAGCCTGCGCGCCGGCATCGAGCGCCATCCGGATACCGTCGCCGGTATTGAAGCGGGTCCCCCTGACTTTGGCCATTTCCCAGCCGGCGCCGAGATAACGCGTGCGCCACTCACGGTTCGCCTCGAAACCGCCCGCAGCAATCACCACCGCTTTTGCCGGGATCTGCTCTTCGACGCCTTTGGTTTCCACCCGAACGCCGCAGATACCCGAAGGTCCGCGAAGCAATCCGGTGGCACGGACGCCATAGCGGATGTCTACGCCGAATTTGACCGCCGCCTTGTATTCAGCTTCAACAAGGCCACGGCCACCCCCGGTTGCCTCAACAACCGTACCACCGAAAAACTTGAACTTGCCTTCATGCTTGAAGGCGTACCTGCCGAATCGCGGCACAAAGCGAACGCCCCGTCCATGAAGCCACTGGACCGTATCAGTGCTGTTAAGCACAACCGTCTCTGCCAGATCAGGGTCACAGTAGTACTGTGTGACCCGGCCCAGGTCATCCAGATACTGCTCTGCCGTGTATTCGCCGAAATCGGTATTGGCAATCTCGCCTTCCGACAAATCAGGGACTACGGACCGTACGGTTTCCGCGCCGTTATGCACCATGCGGAAACCGCCACCGGTAAAGGCACTGTTTCCGCCCCGTTTTTCCTCAGGTGCACGCTCGAGCAGCAATACGGACGCGCCGTGTTCCTTTGCCGACAGGGCTGCACACAGAGCGGCGTTGCCGCCGCCGACGACCACAACATCGTATTTTTCAGACATTCTTTCCATCCTCTTTCATTGCACTGCTGTTTGCCAACGCCCGCTTGCGCTGATAGCGCTCGTAGGCGAATTGCGGAAGACCACCACATTCAAAAATCTCTTCGATCGCTGCCGGATACTTCCTTAGCGCGACACTTTTTCCACTCTGCGTGTTGGTAACGATTCCCCGCGGGTAATCCACTTCCAGCTGTTCGCCGTCATTGATCAAGGCTGAAATTCCAGGCGCAACAAAGATCGGTATCGCCCGGGAAATGCTGTTACGCAGGAACAAACGTGCCACTGATTCGGCAATGATTGCGGCAATGCCGACCTCACGAAGTACCAGACCAGGACGGCTGGAACCGCAACCGAAATTGCGCCCTGCAACCAGTATGTCCCCCGGCCTGACCTCCCCGGGAAACTCCGGCCGGTAGACCTCCATCGTATGCAGCTTGAGTTCCTCCATCGTCGGATAGAGGTAATAGGGGTTGATGGCGTCCGTCTCGATGGAATCGCCGAATTTCCAGACCCGTCCGCGAATGACTTTTTTCAGATTAAAGGACACGGAGCACCTCTTTCGGATTGACGATTTCCCCAGCCACCGCGGCTGCAGCAACCGTTAGCGGACCGCCCAGATAAATTTCCGCGTTCTGACTGCCCTTGCGCCCCCGGAAATTTCGTGTGGTCGCCGTGATGCACACCTCTCCATCAGACAGGAAACCCACCCGGGGCTGGCAGATGCCGCAGCCCGGCGTGATCACTTGGGCTCCGCCTTCGATCAGGGTCTCGATAAGACCGGCCTTCAGGCACTGCAGATAAACCTGTTGCGATGCCGGTGAAATGATGAAGCGCACGCCCTTGGCAACCTTGTTCTTTTTGAGCACCCGGGCCGCAATCTCGATATCCTCGTAACGACCATTGGCACAGGACCCGATCTGAGCCTGATGAATGCGTGTGCCAAGCACATCGTCCACCGGCGCAATGTTGCCGAACTGGTGCGGCTTCGCCACCACGAACGGCATCTCATCAACATTCAGAGTGATCTCTCGCGCGTAATCCGCCCCGGGATCCGCAAGCAGCGGTTCATAGGCCTTCGCAGTACGCGATTTGACGAAGGCCTCCGTTGCCGCGTCCGCAGGAAACATGGCGAACTTTGCACCAAGCTCCACACCGTGCGTTGACAGGCACATGCGACTGTCGATTGACAGTTGCGGCACCATCGAACCGGCATACTCAATCGACATGCCCTGGGCGAAATCCTCACCATACAATCCGGCCAACTGGAGGATGACGTCTTTGGCGATCGGGTAATCAGGCTGGGTGCCGTTCAGATGAATACGGACCGAATGTGGCACCTGAAACCACAACTCGCCGAACAGCAGCACATACAGCATGTCAGCACGGGTAATACCGGTCGCACCGGCGCTGATCGCC
>JAURHM010000054.1 GCA_030833315.1 Burkholderiales bacterium | reverse complement strand
TCGCCCAGCAAGACATCGATTTGCCTGAGCTTTACGACCGCCTGCTCCGGGCCATGCTTCTTGTTCGCCATTCGTAGACTCCTTCTTCCAAGTTGAAAAATACAACATTCAACCTGGCACAGAAAAAGCCAGTCAGGTCAGGAAATCTGCTCTTCGGAAATCAATCCACGTTCTATGCACACACGACCGAGGCGGCGGCCGGTCTTTTGCTGTTCATCGATGGCGGCCTTCAGTTGTTCCTCGGTGAGCAGCTTTTGCTGCACCAGAATTTCGCCCAGCCGGATTTTTTCAGGACGGCCCATAGGGTTTTCGCTCAAAATGATGGAGGGTGAGCAATTGGGATGCCGAGCGTATCGAAGAAAGAAAGCCTCGCACCAAAACCCCGCATCCGCGCATATCGCGCATATCGCGCATGTTATTGATATTTAAGGATATCCCCTTCCGGCCCCGGTGACAACCAAGGCGAAGGTTCAACAACACCGACGTATGTTCGACATCGTACTCTACGAACCCGAGATCGCGCCAAATACCGGTAACGTAATCCGTCTCGCCGCCAACAGCGGCGCGCGACTGCATCTGGTGCGTCCGCTGGGTTACACGCTGAATGACCGCACGCTGGCCCGCGCCGGCCTGGACTATCACGAACACGCCAATCTCCAGGTCCATGACGACTGGGTAACCTGCAAACAAGCGCTCGGTTCGCGCCGGATGTTTGCGGTGACCACACGCGGCAGCATCCGTTACGACGCCGTGGCTTATGCCGAAAACGATGTGCTGGTCTTCGGACCGGAAACGCGCGGCCTGCCACAACCGGTACTGGAATCATTTCCCGAACCACAGCGGCTGCGGCTGCCGATGCGCGAACACAGCCGCAGTCTCAATCTGGCAAATGCCGTGGCCATCGTGGTGTACGAGGCCTGGCGCCAGAACGGATTTGCAGCCGGCACCTAGAACGAAGCGCGGGAACGGCAGTAAAACCGCGGGGCGCTTAACGCCGTTGTTCAGGTTTGGCGTTGCGCGCCAGCAGGTCGCGCACCACCGCAGCAGCGCTCTGCGGCTGTTCGATTACGCGGCAGACGGCGTCGGTGATCGGCATATCGACACCGCTGGCCCGTGCCCGGCGCTGAACCTCGGCCGCGGTGAATACGCCCTCGGCAACATGGCCGAGCGAGGCCTGGGTTTTTGCGACAGCTGCACCCTGCGCAATCGCCAGACCGACACGGCGGTTACGCGACAGATCGCCGGTGCAGGTCAGAATCAGGTCACCCATGCCGGCGAGTCCCATGAAGGTTTCAGCGCGCGCCCCCAATGCGATGCCGAGACGCGTCATTTCGGCAAGACCGCGGGTAATCAGCGCCGCCCGCGCATTGAGGCCGAGACCGAGGCCATCGCAAACGCCGGCCGCAATGGCAATGACGTTCTTGACTGCACCACCGACTTCGGCGCCGATGACGTCGTCATGCGAATAAACACGCAGCGTCGGCCCGTGCAGGGCCTGCGCCGTCGCTGCGGCAAAAGCGGAATCCTTCGAAGCCAGCGTCAGCGCCGTTGGCAGACCGGCAGCAACTTCCTGCGCAAAACTCGGGCCGGAGAGTACGGCGCAGCGGCCTTCGCCCATGATTTCAGCATGCACTTCATGCGGCAGTCGCGCGTCGGGCCGTTCGAAACCCTTGCACAGCCAGATCACCGGCAGTTTGCAAGCGGCGGCGTGAATCTGCTGCAGCACCGGTCGCAGACCGGCTACGGTGGTGGCGACGATCAGACAATCACGGTCACGCAGCGCGGCGCCGAACTCGGATTCCAGCGCCAACGAAGGCGGCAAGGTACAGCCGGGAAGGTAACGTTCGTTGCTGCGGCTGCTACGCATGACCGCGACCTGCTGCGGGTCACGCGCCCACAGCGTCACCACATGAGCAGCAGCGAGATTGATGCCCAGCGCGGTGCCCCAGGCACCGGCGCCGAGAATGGCGATGTTCATGATGGCATGACGCAACGCACTCAATCACCCCAGACGTCGGCGGCGCGCACATAACCTGTTGCGCCGTCACGATGTCGGACCTGAATCCAGCCGCCAGCGGCCGCTTCGACCACATTAAGCAGCACGTCGCGGCGGACTTCTGCCACCGACGGCGCATCATCCGCGGGTTTCTGGCGAATGCTAACGGCCGCTGGGCGGACCAGCACGGTTCGCGCGGTGTTGAGGGATTTCGATTCGGCCCAGGCCAGCGTGCCGGTGGCATCGCGCACCTTGACCCAACCTTCGACCTGCACCATCACCTCGAGCGGATAACCCTGATTGACGATATAGAGTTTGCGTGCCTTGACCGAGGGCGCGTCGTAGAGAATGACTGCAGGGTCGCCGGCCGAACGGAATTCGGCGGCAGCCGCGACGCCGGCGCCCAGCACCGACGCCAGCAAAACGGCAATCAGCAAAAGGCGCATGGCGTGACTTTCAGTTGATCGTAGGAGCCGGCGCCGCCTGGGCCTGCTGCAACTGGCGCAGGCGCTCCTGGTAAGCGGCGTCGAAACTCATATGCTGCAGCATCACCGGCGGGAAGCCGGCGCGCACCAGCGTACTCGCCACGGTCTCCCGGGCGTAGGGCAGCAGAGTGCTCGGGCACAAGACGCCGAGCACGGCGTCGGTTTCCTCGGGAGGCAGATTGAGGATGCGGAAAATGCCGGCCTGGGCGGCCTCGACCAGAAACACTGTCTTGTCGGCGGTTTTGGCGGTCACGGTAACGGTCAGCACGGCCTCATACATGCCGGCCGGGTCAAGCACCGCAGCACCGGTATGCACGCTGATTTCGATCTGGGGATTCTCGACCTGCAGGAAAATCTGCGGCGCATTGGGAATCTCCAGCGACAGATCCTTCAGGTAAATCTTCTCGACGGTGAACTGGGCTTGCTGCGACTGCTCGGATTGTTGCGCTTGCGGTGATTCACTCATTTTCGTTCCATTGGTTGTGTTCAGGCGGCAAGCAGCGGATCAAGTCCGCCGGCACGATCAAGGGCTGCCAGGTCATCATAACCGCCGACATGGGTCTCACCGATGTAAATCTGGGGTACGGTACGGCGTCCGGTTTTTTCCATCATCTCCACACGCTGCGCCGGATCCTTGTCGATCAGGATTTTCTCGAGTTCGGTGACGCCCTTGCTGCGCAGCAGCCGCTCCGCCATCTGGCAGTACGGGCAAACCTGCGTGGAATACATGCGGACCTTGGCCATGGTTATCGCATCCTGAAGGTTATTTTTTCTGCAGCGGCATTCCGGCCTGTTCCCAGGCAACAATGCCGCCGCCCAGATTCACCGCCTCGGTGAATCCGTTGCTGCGCAGGATTTTGACCGCGGAACCCGAGCGGTTGCCGGTGCGGCAGGCCAGGATGACGGGTTTGTCCTTGAACTTCTCCAGCTCTTTGATGCGCTCGGTGAGCTGCGCTTCCGGCACATGCTTCGCGCCGGCGATATGCCCGGCCTCGAACTCGCCGATGTCACGCACATCGATGACCACCCCGTCCTTGCGGTTGATCAGCTGCACCGCGGCGAACGCGGTGACTTCGCTGCCGGCACGGAAAGGCCGCATCAGCATCGGCCACAGCAACATCGCACCGCTGGCGATGGCGCCGCCGAACAGCATCATGTTGTACGGGCTTTTTTGCAGATAGATGAAAAAGGATTCCATTGGAGCTCGATTCAGGGTGAAGTCCGGGTGCGGCGAGGGGCAGATTCTAGCAGAGCCTGCATCTGCTCCGGATGAATCCGCGCCAGCCGCTCCAGATCGGCGGCAAACCCGGGCGGCTCAAGGTAGGCGCGCCGCGCTCGCAGCAACTGTTCGCGAGCCTCCTGCGGACGATCCGCCAGCGCCAGCAGCAGCGCCTGCCGGTATACCAGCCGGGGCTGCGGCGAAAAACGCAGCACCCGGCTATTTATGAATAGCTGCTGCCGGTTACCGGTTTCGTCCAGGCTGAGACCGACCGCCGTCGCGGTTTCAACATAGGGTATCAGCAGCGGATCACGATGCAGCGAAATCATCTGTTCGACCAGGTTGGCCGGCGGCAATTGCCCGGGCGACGGATTGAAGAGGCGTTCAAAAGTCCGGTAATCCGTCCACAGCGTCGCCAGATTGAAGCCTCCGGCGAGCAACAACAAGAGGGCAAGCAGCCGTATTCTGCGCATCGGCAGCGCCGGTGTTTCGACGATGCCGAGGAGCAGAGCGGCAATGCCGAGGAAATAGGCATACCAGAGCGGGTACTCGAGCAGGCTGTGGACGGCGAAGACCCCGGTCAGGGCCAGCAGCCACCAGAGTTGGGAATTGCGCGGGGTGCGCAGCGCATGGAAAGCCCAGATTGCCATCGGCACCGCCAGCAGGAGGCCGCCGATCAAGCCGGTTTCGGCCAGCAGATGCAGCACGATGTTGTGACTGTTGTGGTACAGGTTGAACAGTTTGTCGGCATCAATCGCCGTGATCTGCTGGTAATAAGCGGCGGCAAACGCGCCCCAACCCACACCGTTGAGCGGATGCGCCAGCAACAAGGTCCACGATGCACGCCACAGACTGAAACGATCAATGACACTGCCCGGACTGCCGAACAGGCGATCCACGGCGGTCAATGCCTCCTGTGCGGGCGAACGAACCCAGCCGGCCTGTACCACGACCTGCATCAGAAAATAAACAATGACCAATCCGCCAGTCACCATGAACAGCCTTTTATTGGCGTCATCACGATGCAGGGCACGCCACACCCCTGCGAGCGCCAGCGCCGCCAGCAGAAACAGCCAGACACTGCGCGAACCCGAAAGTCCGAGCACGAACAACAGCGGCAGCGTGCAAGGCAGGGCAATCATCGCGGCACGGCGCCCGCGAAGCGACAGATAGGCCAGGCTGAGCAGCCCCAGCGTCGCGTGACTGGCAAAGTGATTGGCTTGAGCCAGATTGCCGAACAGCGCGATACTCGTCGGCCGGGCAATCCAGGCATTGAGCGGCGTCTTCAGCCCGTAGAACTGGATCAGTCCCGCCGCTGCGCTGAGCAGTGCGCCCGCCGCCAGTGCCGATGCAATGACCAGACTGAGTGTCTCAACGCCCCAGAGCCGTGCCAGCGAGCGCCCCGCGATGATCAGCAGGCCCGCCCACGCCAGATACAGCGCACCCGCCAGCGCCTGGCCGAAATACGGCGACCAGCCGAGGAGTCCGTGCACCATCAGCAGCACCGCCAATGCAAAAGGCGACAGCGCCACCCATGGGATCCCGGCGCGCTCCTGCAAACGGCCGTCCATCCACACCGTCATCACACCGAGGCCCAGCGCAAACGCCAGCCACTCGGAATAAAAAGTGGTCAGCGGATACAGGTGGTAAGGCTGAAGAAACGGCAGCGTGCACAACAGTATCGTGCATAGCAGACTGAAACGCGCGAACAGCGGCGGGAAATTCATGGGAAACGCCGGAGACGATGGGTCACGGCGCTGAAAAACAAAGGGTGCGCTCAGTCGTCCGCGCCGCAGAACACTTCGCGCATCATGCCGATCAGCGTCAGCATGCGCTCGTCTCCGATGCGGTAGAACACCCGTTTGGAATCCTTGCGCGTGCGCAGCACATCTTTCTCGCGCAGTATCGCCAGATGCTGGGAAATATTGCTCTGCGAAGTACCGACACAGTCAACGATTTCCTGCACGCTCAGCTCTTCACTGCCGAGCACGCAGAGGATCTTCAGCCGCAGCGGATGGGCAATCGCCTTGAGCGCCCGTGACGCCATGTCGATATGCTCCTGCTTTTTCAGCAATTGTTCCCGCAACGCGACGGCATCAGTCATCTGGGCACCCGGACGCACTCAGGCGAAATGAAATGGATTAGAATTATACTTTATCAAAACATGTCGAATAATTCAGTAAAATCATGAAGATAACACCCGCGCTACTGATCATCCTCGACGGCTTCGGACATCGCGAAGACTGCGATGACAACGCCATTTGCCAGGCGCGCAAGCCGCACTGGAACGTGCTGTGGAAAACCTGCCCGCACACCATCATCGACGCTTCCGAAAAATGGGTCGGCCTGCCGGCGCAGCAGATGGGCAATTCCGAAGTTGGTCACATGAACATCGGCGCCGGCCGCGTCGTCTATCAGGACTACACCAAGATCGAACACGCGATTGAAACCGGTGAATTCGCAACCAATCCCGTGCTCGACACGCTGATAAAAACCGCGAGCAAAGGCGCGCTGCATGTGTTGGGCCTGCTGTCGACCGGCGGCGTGCACAGCCATGAATCACAAATCCACGCGCTGCTCGACCTTGCCGCCAAAAAAGGGGCGAAAAAAATCTACGTGCATGCCTTCCTTGACGGCCGCGATACGCCGCCGCAAAGCGCGGAATCCTCACTTAAAGCGCTCGAGGAAAAATGCCGTGCACTGGGCAACGCACAGATCGCCTCAATCTGCGGGCGCTATTTCGCAATGGACCGCGATCAGCGCTGGGAACGCGTGCAAACCGCCTATGACCTGATCACCGGCGGAGAAAGTAACTACACCGCGCCGGACGCGATGGCCGGCCTGCACGCTGCCTACGCGCGCAACGAAACTGATGAATTCGTCAAAGCCACCGCCATCGTGCCTGCGGGTGCAAAACCGGTGCAGATGAAGGACGGCGATGCAGTGATGTTCATGAATTTCCGCTCCGACCGCGCACGGCAGATAACCACGGCACTGACCGATCCCGGTTTTTCCGGTTTTATGCGCAAACACATGCCGAAGCTGGGTTACTACTGCACGCTGACCAGTTACGGCGAAGATTTCGCCCACATCCCCGCCGCCTTCGGCCCGCAGCAGATCCGCGACGGCTTCGGTGAATATCTCGCCAAGCAGGGGCTGAAACAGCTGCGCATCGCCGAGACCGAAAAGTACGCGCACGTCACCTATTTCTTCAATGGCGGCGTCGAAACGCCTTATGACGGCGAAGAACGCATCATGGTGCCCTCGCCCAAGGTCGCGACCTACGACCTGCAGCCGGAAATGAGCGCACGCGAAGTCACGGACAAGCTGGTTGCGGCGATCAGTTCGCGCCAGTACGACGCCATCATCTGCAACTTCGCCAACGGCGATATGGTAGGCCACACCGGCAACCTCGCCGCGGCAACCCGCGCCGTCGAAGTGCTGGACGAATGCATCGGTCGTGCCGTCGAAGCGATGCGCGCCATCGGCGGCGAAGTACTCATCACCGCCGATCACGGCAACGCCGAAACCATGCGCGATGAGGAATCCCATCAGCCGCATACCGCGCACACGCTGAATCTGGTGCCGCTGCTGTACATCGGCCGCAAGGCTAAAATCGCCGACGGCGGTGCGCTGCAGGATGTCGCGCCGACGCTGCTGTCGATGATGGGCCTGCCCAAACCGCCGGCGATGACCGGACGGTCGCTGCTCGAGTTTGCGTGACCCGCATCGCATCACTGCTGATCTTCGCCCTGGCCCTCGCGCCGGCTCCTACCGGCGCCGGCACCACGGCCAACCAAGCACAGGACGAACTGCATGAGTTGCGCGGCCGCATCTCGGCGATGCAGAAAAAGCTCGCTGCCGCGGAAGAAACCAAGAGCGAAGCTTCGGATGCGCTGCGCGAATCCGAGCAGGCCATTTCCGAAGCCAACCGCGAACTGCGCGATCTCACCCGTCAGGCACGGGATTCCGGCGCGAAGCTGGCGTCGCTGCGCAAAACCTCGCAGGACACCAAAATCCGCATGCAGTCCCAGCAGGAAATGCTCGGACGCATGTTGCGCCGGCAGTATCTGCAGGGCGAACCCGATGCCCTGCGACTGGTGCTGGCGCGGGAGAATCCCAACGACATGGCGCGCCAACTGCATTACCTCGCCTATATCGCGCGCGCCCGCGCCCGGCTGGTCGACGGCCTGCGCAGGAATCTTGCCGAACTCGACCGCCTGACCCGCGAAATCGCCGAAGAAGCCGAGGCCATCGCACGCATCGCCAAAGAACAGGCGACGCAGAAAAAACGGCTGGAAAACGAAAAACGCGCGCGCGCCCAGATTCTGACCAAGGTCTCGCGCGACATCCGCGCCCAGCAACAGCAGATCCGGGTGATGCAGAACAATGAAAACCGCCTGACCCGCCTGATTGATCAGTTGACCCGGCTGGTCCAGCAGCAGCCGCAGCGACCGCAAAAACCGGGTCAGGGCAGCAAACCCCGGACCCGCAACGACACCGTGCCGGCGGATACCGGCGGCGCCTTCGCCGCGATGCGCGGAACGCTGGCTTTGCCGGTGCGCGGGGAACTCGGCGGCCGGTTTGGCAGCCCACGTACGGACGGCGGCATTACCTGGAAAGGCGTGTTCATTGCAGCCCGCAGCGGTGATGACGTCAAAGCCGTGGCCGGCGGGCGCGTAGTGTATGCCGACTGGCTGCGCGGTTTCGGCAACCTGCTGATTGTTGACCATGGCGACAGTTACATGACGCTGTATGCGAATGCGGAAGCCCTGCTCAAACAGGTGGGTGACTCCATTCGCGGCGGCGACACCATCGCCACTGTGGGCAACAGCGGCGGCAACGTAGAATCGGGGCTATACTTTGAAATGCGTCATGCAGGTAAACCATTCGACCCGCTCACCTGGGTCAAATTACGTTAGCAGCACTGTCAGCCGCCATAGCGGCAGGAGTTGAAATGCGCAGCAGAATCAAACAGTTAGGATTGGTCATCGGCGGTGTTTTGATCGGCGTCGCGATCAGTCTGAATTATTCCGCCATCGCCCAGCGCGGCGCAGCCGGACCGCTGCCGATTGAAGAACTGCGCGCGTTTACCGAAGTCTTCGGTCGGGTAAAAAGCGATTATGTGGAGGCTGTAGAGGACAAAAAGCTGATTACCGAAGCCATCAATGGCATGTTGACCGGCCTTGATCCGCACTCGGCGTACCTCGATCAGGAAGCGTTCAAGGAAATGCAGGTCGGCACTCAGGGCGAGTTCGGCGGCCTCGGCATCGAAGTCGGCATGGAAGACGGTTTTGTACGCGTGGTTTCGCCGATCGACGATTCCCCGGCCTCGCGCGCCGGTCTGAAAGCCGGCGACCTGATCGTCAAACTCGACGACACCTCGGTCAAAGGCATGACGCTGAATGACGCCGTCAAACGCATGCGCGGCAAGCCCAACACGCAGATCGTGCTGACCGTCGTGCGCAAAGGCGAGACCAAACCACTCGTGTTCACGCTGACCCGCGCCGTGATCAAGATCCAGAGCGTCAAATCGAAACTGCTGGAACCGGGTTACGCCTATGTACGCGTTTCGCAGTTCCAGGAACATACCGGCGAAACGATGGCGCGTGCGATCGAGCGCATGTTCAAGGAGAACAAGGGCCCGATGAAAGGCCTGATCCTCGACCTGCGCAACGATCCGGGCGGCCTGCTCAACGGCGCTGTCGCGGTATCGGCGGCTTTCCTGCCGAAGGATGCGCTGGTGGTCTATACCGACGGCCGCACCGAAGACGCGAAAATGAAACTGAACGCGTCTCCGGAACATTATCTGCGTGGTCGCAGCAAGGAAGATTTCCTCAAGCGCCTGCCGCCTGAGGCCAAGACTGTGCCGATGGTGGTGCTGGTCAACGGCGGCTCCGCTTCCGCCTCCGAGATCGTCGCCGGTGCGCTGCAGGATCATGACCGCGCAGTGGTGATGGGCCAGAAGACCTTCGGCAAAGGTTCGGTGCAGACCATCCTGCCGCTGGGCAACAACACCGCGATCAAGCTGACCACGGCGCGTTACTACACGCCGAAGGGCCGCTCGATCCAGGCCAAGGGCATCACGCCCGACATTCCGCTGGATGACGGCGCCAACGACCGCGCTTCGCTGAAACTGCGCGAAGCCGATCTGACCAAACATCTGGGTGAAGCCGGAACCTCGGAAAAACCCGAGGACAAGGCAGCAGCTGCCGCTCGCGCCGCGCAGAAATACAAATTCACGCCGGCAGCACGCCCGAAAGAACCAGAAGGAAAAGACCTGGAAATAGCGCGGGAAAAAGAACGTGCCCTGCGTGAAGCCGGCGAAATCGTTTCGCCCAACGACTACGAGCTTAATCAGGCAATATCGTTCCTGAAGAGCCGGGGCATCGCAAAACACTGATCAACGCTTTCGCGGCATAACGCCCGGCGCTGCCGGGCGTTGTTGTTTCCGCCGGGCAAAAATACGACACTGCACCATGGACGACGAACAACTGCTGCGTTACAGCCGGCACATCCTGCTGCCGGAAATCGGTATCGAAGGCCAGCAACGCCTGCTCGATGCGCATGTACTGATGATCGGCGCCGGCGGGCTGGGTTCGCCTTCGGCACTGTATCTTGCTTCGGCGGGCATCGGCACGCTGACGATCTGCGATGGCGACAGCGTCGACCTGACCAATCTACAGCGCCAGATCGTGCATCGCGAATCAGCGGTCGGCCAAACCAAGGTTGAATCGGCACGCGACACACTGCTGGCGATCAATCCCCGCGTCAACATCAATCCCGTAAACGAACGCGTCGAAGGCGAGCGCCTGGCGCAACTGGTGGCTACCGCTGATATCGTGCTCGACGGCAGCGACAATTTCGCCACGCGCCACGCGGTCAACCGTGCCTGTGTCGCGGCGCGCAAACCGCTGGTATCCGGAGCCGGCATCCGTTTCGACGGCCAGCTGGCGGTGTTTGATCTGCGCCGCGCCGATGCGCCCTGCTACGCCTGCCTGTTTCCGGAGTCCGGGGAAACCGAGGAGATGCGCTGCGCGGTGATGGGCGTGTTCGCGCCACTGGTCGGCATCATCGGTGCCATGCAAGCCGCAGAAACACTGAAACTGCTTGCGGATATCGGCGAATCATTGAACGGCCGCCTGCTGCTGCTCGACGCACTGAATATGGATGTGCGTACCGTGAAGCTGCAGCGCGATCCGGGCTGCGCGGTATGCAGCGGCCGCTAGTCACCGGCCGCGCGCGACACCACCGGTCATCAGGTCATATCCAGCGAGTCTGAAGCCGGGGCGGTTTCGGCCGCCAGTGCCTCACGCGAAGGCGTCGTGCTTTCCCCGCTGATCAGGTGTTCCAGTTCGCGCGCAACACGCTCGAGATCGGGTGGATTGCGGCCGAGCATCTGCAGCAGCAGCCGCGACGGAAAATCGGCCAGCGTCTCCGCATGATTGGAACGGATGCGCGATGCGGTTTCCAGTGTCGGCCGGACGTGGGTGAACTTGAATCCGGCCTTCATGTTCTCGACGGAATCGACCACGGCGAGCTGCGAACGGGCGACGCCGATCATCAGTTGCGCCAGGTGCTGAGTCGTAATCTGGGTCATGGCTGGGTCTCCGGAGTCAATGAAGGCTGTTGAAGCGTGAAGGCTGTTAAAGCAATGAAGGTCAGGCGATAACGCCGGCGGTCAGCTGCTTCCACTGCTGCTGCCAGAATTCCGCGGGGTCGCGGCGGAATCCGCTCTTGGCATATTGATGCCAGCGTCCGGCGACAAAACTCATCAGTGCGTTGGCTTCCGCCGCGGGCTCGACATCGGCGGCGATTTCGCCGCGAGTCGCGGCAAAACGCAGCGCCTGTTTGAGCGCAGCTTCAAGACGATCATGAATCTGGTTGATGCGCGTCTGCAGCGCATTGTCCTCGGTGACCAGCGCATCGCCGATCAGCACCCGCGTCATTCCGCGGTTTTTCTGCGCGAAGCCAAGCAGCATGCCGATGATGGCCTCGGCTTGGCGCAGACCGCTCTGCTCGTCGCTGGTGATCTTGTTGATCAGCGTGAACAGGGTGTCTTCGACAAAGTCGATCAGCCCGGCGAACATGTCGGCCTTGCCCTTGAAGTGCCGGTACAGCGCCGCTTCCGAAACACCGATACGCGCGGCCAGGGCCGCGGTGGTGATGCGCTCGGCCGAAGGGCCTTCAAGCATCTGGGCGAGCGTCTGCAGGATCTGGGTCTTGCGTTCTCCGCTGCGTGCCATGCCGTCCTCAGTACAGTGATGCTGCGTGAATGGAAAGATCGGTGATTCCGCTTATGCGCCGGTCGACATAACCGGGCGCCCGCTCCGCCTGCGCTACCCACACGGTCTTCATCCCCAGCCGTTTCGCGGTGCGCAGGTTTTCCAGCGAGTCTTCGACCATGATACAGCGCCGCGGACGCAGGTGATTGGCACGGCACAAACGCAGGAATCCGTAGGCGTCGGGCTTGGGCCGGAAACCAACGGTCTCGATGGAAAACACCGCTTCGAACAGGTCGGCAATACCGAGCACGCGCAGCACGGCGCGCGCATAGTGAACCGGCGCATTGGAAAACAGGTACTTGCGGCCGCGCAGGCGCTGCAGCACATGACGCAGCCGCGGCTCATGCACGACCATGCGCTCCAGATCGGGAAACTGGTGGGTATGCCAGAGAAAATGCGCCGGATCGGTGTTGTGATGCTTGATCAAGCCGAGCAGCGTCGCGCCGTAACGCTGCCAGTAGCGGCGGCGTAGCGCGCCGGCTTCGGCCGCGTCGAGTTGCAGATGCTGCTGCAGATAGGCCGTCATCGCGCGGTTGATATGCGGAAAAATATGCGGCGAGGCATTGTGCAGTGTGTTGTCGAGATCGAAGATCCAGGCGACATTGCCGGTCATGACGCGCGCATCGGGCCGTCAGCGGCGCTTGATCAGCGTACCGACACCTTCATCGGTGAGGATCTCGAGCAGCAGCGCGTGTTCAACACGACCGTCGATGATGTGGCAGGTGTTGACGCCGTTTTTCACTGCCTCCAGCGCGGAACCGATTTTCGGCAGCATGCCGCCATGAATGGTGCCATCGGCGAACAGTTCATCCACCTTGCGTGCCGTCAGTCCGGTCAGCAGATTGCCGTTCTTGTCGAGCACGCCGGCTGTGTTAGTCAGCACGATCAGCTTCTCCGCCTTGAGGATCTCGGCAACCTTGCCGGCAACCAGATCGGCGTTGATGTTGTACGACTCGCCATTGGCGCCGACGCCGACCGGCGCGATCACGGGAATAAAATCCTGGGTGTGCAGCAGGTTGACGATCGCCGGATCGATGCTTTCGACTTCGCCGACCTGGCCGATGTCGACCAGCTCGTCGCTGCCGGGAGTACCGCGCACCTTCATCTTGCGCGCGCGGATGAGACCGCCGTCCTTGCCGGTAAGACCAACGGCCTTGCCGCCGCAGCGGTTGATCAGGTTGACGATGTCCTTGTTGACCTGACCGCCGAGCACCATTTCAACGACGTCCATGGTTTCGGCGTCGGTAACACGCATGCCCTGGATGAATTCACCCTTCTTGCCGACGCGTTTGAGCAGGTCGTCGATCTGCGGACCGCCGCCGTGCACGATCACCGGATTCATGCCGACCACTTTCAGTAACACGACGTCACGTGCGAAACCTTCCTTCAGCGCGGGATCGGTCATCGCATTGCCGCCGTATTTGACGACGATGGTCTTGCCGTGGAAGCGCTGGATATACGGTAACGCTTCGGCGAGGGTCTTGGCTTTGCTGGCGGCGGTAGAGGCGGAAAGTGGCATGGCGCTGGGTCGCTGAGGTCGTGTGGCTCGGGGAGAATGTGAGGATTCACTCATTCTACCTGAGCCAAAAAGAGGGCGGCAGGTCTTTCGACCTGCCGCCCTGCGGCGGACGCCGGGGGTAGGCGTCGGAGGGTGCCGCTTGCCGGGTTGATCCTTAGTTGATCGTCAGACGCTTGCTCACGGCGGCCGTCTTTTTCGGCAGCGTCAGTTCCAGCACGCCGTCGTTATACCGGGCCACCGACTTTTCCTCGTCCACTGCCTGGGCCAGCGTAAAGGCGCGGTAAACCTTGCCGTAGTGGCGTTCGGCGCGCAGCACGCGCTCACCGTCTTTCACTTCACGTTCATTGCGGGTTTCCGCGCTGATCGCGACCTGTTCGTTGTCGATGGTGACGTGGATGTCTTCTTTTTTCACGCCGGGAATTTCAGCGTGAAAGGTGTAGGCATGCTCGTCTTCACGGACGTCGATACGGATCGGCTGTGCCGCCTGCGGCGTGCCTTCGAACGCCATCGGCCGCACAAAAAATCCGCGCAGCAGTTCATCGAAGGAATCGTCAAAGGGATTAAAGCGGGTTACATTTACCATGATGTTCTCCTTGAATAAGTGTGGCGCCCGGCGCCATGCAAGGAATATGGTTGGCGCCGGCGGCATTTCAAGAGCGGCCGGCTGCACGACCTGCCTCGATACGAAATAATTCAACAAATATCTGTTTTTAAAGGTTTTTTTCTGCCGATGCCAACCCGGCGCAGGTCGAGGACGCGGTGCAGGAAACCCTGCTCGCCGCGCTGGAAGGTCTTCAACGATTTTCCGGCCGCTGGGCAGCGATGACGATGAACGCGTCAAGAACGAAATCGTCGACACGCTGTTTGCCGAGGACGGCCACTGTCGCGGGGTTCCCGCAGACTGGGGCAGCCCGGCCAAATTCCTCGAAAACAGCCGTTTCTGGAAAGCCTTCGAACTCTGCCTGCAGCGCCTGCCGGTGCGCACCGCCCGGGTATTCACCATGCGTGAAGTCATGGAAATGAGTACCGACGACATCTGTCAGGAACTGGAGATTTTCACGACCAACTGTTGGGTCATGCTGCATCGCGCGCGACTGACGCTGCGCGAATGCCTGGAGATGACCTGGTTTGACGGACAGCCCTCATGATTCCCGACTGCAAACAAACCTCGCAATTGCTGTCCCAGGCACAGGACCGTCCCCTCGGTTTCGTCGAGCGCCTGCGCATGCGCCTGCACCTGGCGATCTGTGACCGCTGCCGCCGTATCGGCAAGCAATTTGATTTCCTGCGCGCCGCGTTGCGCCATTAAAGAGGCAGCGAATAAGCCGCAGCGGGAACTCTGCAGGCATCTGCAGGCCATTTGCGGGGCCGGAACACGCCGCCCCTTGGCTATAATCCGACTCTTTATCCGATTTTCGAACTTCTTCTTTCGACCTTCTTCTTTCGAACTTCTTCTTTCGACCTTCCCCGCGAATGGAACTCTCCGTGCACCGTTTTTTCTCCCGCTTTTTCTCCCGTCTGTTCAGCGCCATCGCCGCCTGCTGCCTGGCCTTTTCCGCAATGGCGCAACAGGCATTGCCCACGCCGCCTTCGGTGGAAGCACGCGCCTGGCTGCTGCTCGACTTCAACAGCGGACAGGTGCTCGCCAGCCAGAACGCCAATGACCGCTTTGAGCCGGCGTCGCTGACCAAACTGATGACCGCCTATCTGGCATTCAGCGCACTGAAACAGAAAACGCTCAAACCCGACCAGGTGATTCCAGTTTCAACCCGCGCCTGGAAATCCGAAGGCTCACGCATGTTCATCGAACCGAACAAGCCGGTGATTGTTGAAGAACTGCTGCGCGGTATGATCATCCAGTCTGGCAATGACGCCAGCGTCGCGCTGGCAGAGGCCATCGGCGGCAGTGAGGAAGTGTTTGCGCAGATGATGAACCGCGAAGCCAAACGCCTGGGCCTGGTCAACACCAACTTCATCAACGCCACCGGACTGCCCGGCCCGCAGCTCTATTCATCGGCGCAGGATCTGTCGCAGCTGGTGGTCGCACTGATCCGCGACTTCCCCGAGCACTACGCGCTGTATTCGCAAAAAGAATTCCGCTACAACAACATCACCCAGGCCAACCGCAACCGCCTGCTCTGGCTCGATCCCACAGTCGACGGCGTCAAGACCGGCTTCACCGACAATGCCGGTTACTGCCTGATCACCTCGGCGCGCCGCGGCGACCGCCGTCTGGTGTCGGTGGTGCTCGGTACCGCATCCGAAAGCACGCGCGCCACTGAAAGCCAGAAGCTGCTGAACTGGGGCTTCCAGTTTTATGACAGCGTGAAACTCTACGGCCGCAACCAGCCGGTGACGCAGCTGCGCGTTTGGAAAGGCGCCTCTGACATGCTCAAGGCGGGATTCACCAGCGACCTGTATATCGCCCTGCCCAAAGGCCAGAACGACAAGATCAAGGCCACGGTTGAAAGCCTGCAGCCGCTGCTGGCGCCGGTCGCGCCGGGCCAGCGCGTCGCGACACTGAAGCTGGAAATCGACGGCAAGCCCTACCGCGATCTGCCGGTGGTGGCGCTGGAAGCCGTGCCGGTCGCCGGAATTTTCGGCCGCACCTGGGACTCGCTGCGGCTGCTGTTCAAATAAGCGGCTTGCGACTTACACTTTGACCCTGAAATGACACCAACGGAACCGCCATGCCTGACATCGTTTATCTGAACGGCAAATTCATGCCCATCGAGGAAGCCCATGTACCGGTGCTCGACCGCGGTTTCATATTCGGTGACGGCGTCTACGAAGTCGTCCCGGTGTATTCCAGGCGAGCCTTCCGGCTGGCCGAACACCTGCGCCGGCTGCAGTACAGCCTAGACAAGATCCGCATCACCAATCCGCACAGCGATGCCGAATGGGCGGCGCTGATCGCTGAGATCGTCAAACGCCACGACGGCGAAGACCAGTCGATCTATTTCCAGGTCACCCGCGGCGTGGCCAAACGCGATCACGCCTTCCCCAAAGGCATCAAACCAACGGTGTTCATGATGAGCAATCCGCTGGTGACGCCGTCACCGGCGGTGGTGGAATCCGGCGTCGCCTGCATCAGCGCTGTGGACTACCGCTGGCTCAACTGCGACATCAAATCGGTTTCGCTGCTCGGCAACTGCATGTTGCGCCAGCTCTCGGCCGACGTCGGCGCGACGGAAACCATCCTGTTCCGCGACGGCAAACTGACCGAGGCGTCTTCCAGCAACGTATTCATCGTCAAGGACAGCGTGGTGCTGACGCCGCCCAAGGATCACCTCGTACTGCCCGGCATCACCTACGACGTCGTGCTCGAGATCGCACGCGCACGGGAATTCGAAGTCGAGGTGCGCGGCGTCACCGAAGGCGAAGTGCGCAGCGCCGATGAAATCTGGCTGACCTCATCGACCAAGGAGGTGCTGGCGGTCACCACTCTCGACGGCAAGCCGGTCGGCGACGGCAAACCCGGGCCGCTGTTCCGGCGCATGCATGCGCTGTACCAGCAGTTCAAGCAGGAACATATGAGAGCCGCCGCGTGACGACTGATACGTCTGGCGACGCACAGCCGTCGCTGATCGAATACCCCACGGATTTCCCGCTGAAAATCGTCGGCACAACGCAGCCGGGTTTTGCGCAGGCGATTCTCGCCATTGTCAAAAAACATGCAGCCGATTTTGACGATGCAACGATGGCGATGAAAACCAGCAAAAAGGGAAAATACCTCAGCGTGACCTGCGTGATCCGCGCCACTTCTCGCGAGCAGCTCGATGCGCTGTACCGGGAACTGTGCGATCACCCGATGGTGGTGATGGTCCTGTAGCCGTCGCGGCGGCAGGCATTATTTCGTCAGCTTGCGCTGGCGGATCACCCGCAGCTCTTCGGCATATTCGCGGTTGAAGTCGGAGCCGGGTCCGATCAGGTAGTTGTGAAAGTCGGCACAGGCCAGCTCCATGCTGTCGCGCGGCTGCGCCAACAGTTCGTCGCGCTCACCGTTGCGGTACTCCAGAACAGAGCCTTCATACTTGCCCACATTGCGCATATATTCTTTTTCGTCTTTCGACGAGCCGCGGATCATCATCGTCACGCGGTTATCGAGCTCATTGAGCAGACCCTTGTGGCGCATCTGCCACGAGGCCAGTGCCTTTTCCCCGGTCTTGGCTTGAGCCGGAAACGCCTGGGTGCAGGCATCGCGCACGGCCAGCAGACGCTGGTGCGCCAGATAGACGCGGCTTAGACTGGCGCCGTAACGCGACCCTGATTCCCCGGCGTCCTGGGCAAGCGCAACCGCCGGCAACACCATGCCGAGGGCAAGCATCCCGATCCACACACCATGCGCACGCACTGCCGCCTCCCGAACGTCCTATAATATCCCGTCATTATCTCATCATTACCGGCACATTTTTACCGGTCGCACCGTGTCCGATCTGTCCTCAATCCCGGTCGCCGCAATCGCAGAACCGCCGGTCATTCACCGGCTGGGCGAAGTGCCGTACGCGCCGACGCTGGAGCGCATGCAGGCATTCACGCGCACCCGCGACAGCAACACCCGCGACGAACTGTGGCTGCTCGAACACCCGCCGGTCTACACCGCCGGCATCGCCGCCAAAACCGAACACTGGCCGCGGTTTGATAACGGCATTCCAGTGGTGCGCATCGATCGCGGCGGACAGATCACCTATCACGGTCCCGGCCAGCTCGTTGCCTATCTGTTGCTCGACCTGCGCCGGCGCAATCTGTCGGTGCGGCCGCTGGTACGGCGCATGGAACAGGCGGTGGTCGATATGCTTGCCGGTTACGGCATCACCGCACACGGCCGTCCGGACGCGCCGGGTGTCTATGTCGGTGCCGCAAAAATCGCCGCATTGGGCCTGCGTATCCGCAACGGCTGCTGCTATCACGGTCTCGCGCTGAACGTCGATGTTGATCTCGCGCCGTTCAACGCCATCAATCCCTGCGGCTATCCCGGGATGGAAGTGATCCGCACCCGGGATCTCGGCATCACTGACAGCCGCGCGCAAATCGGCGAACGGCTGCTCCACAGCTTACTGGAAAAACTGCAATGACCGCTCCCGGCGAGAAACAAAAGGGCCAGGCCAAAACCGCACGCATCCCGATCAAGATCGTGCCGTCAACACCGCTGAAAAAACCAGACTGGATCCGCGTCCGTCTCGGCAACAGCGCGCGCTTCCAGGAAATCAAGGACATCCTGCGCGAGCAGAAGCTGCACACCGTCTGCGAGGAAGCCACCTGCCCGAATATCGGTGAATGTTTCGGCAAGGGTACCGCAACCTTCATGATCCTCGGCGACCTGTGTACGCGGCGCTGCCCCTTCTGCGACGTCGCTCACGGCCGACCCAAACCGCCGGACCCTGACGAGCCGCGCCACCTCGCCGAAACCATCGCTGCACTGAAACTCAAATATGTGGTCATCACCAGCGTTGACCGCGACGATCTGCGCGACGGCGGCGCACAGCATTTCAAGGACTGCATCCGCGCGGTGCGTGAGCTGTCGCCGGAGACCCGCATTGAGATCCTGGTGCCCGACTTCCGCGGCCGCCTCGATATTGCGCTCGACATCCTGTCGGCGGGCCCGCCCGATGTAATGAACCACAACCTCGAGACCGTGCCGCGGCTATACAAGCAGGCACGCCCGGGCTCGGACTATGCACACTCGCTGAAACTGCTGAAGGATTTCAAGGCGCGCTTCCCTCACATCCCGGCGAAATCCGGCCTGATGGTGGGCCTGGGTGAAACCGACGATGAAATCCTGCAGGTGATGCGCGACCTGCGTGCACACGACACCGACATGCTGACCATCGGCCAATACCTGCAGCCGTCTGCGCACCACCTGCCGGTTCTGCGCTATGTAAAGCCGGAAATTTTCGAAATGTACGCTGCGGAAGCCGAACGCATGGGATTCCAGCATGCCGCCAGCGGCCCATTGGTACGCTCCTCGTATCACGCTGACCAGCAGGCGCATAACGCCGGCGTGACCTGAGTTTGGTCGTACGGGGATCAGGCTTCCCCGAGAGCGGTACTGAACCGCCGCAACAAGGGGCGCAGCAAATAGGCCATGAAGGAACGCTCGCCGGTTTTCACCATTACGGTACCCTGCATGCCCGGCCGCAACTGCAGACCACGCAATTTCTTGATCTCTTCACCCGAAACCGTGATGCGCAGCGCGTAATAGCGTTGCCCGGTCATCGAATCCGTCAAGATATCCGCCGATACCACTGAAACCTTGCCGGTCACTGTAGGCTGATCGGCCCGAGACATGAACGCATCCAGCAATACCTGAGCCTCAAGTTCAGGATGAACCCGGTCAATATATTGTGGTGGCAGTTGTGCCTCGAAAATCAGTGCGTCATTAACGGGTACGATATCCATGATGCGATCGCCGGGCTTGATGGTTCCACCGACCGTGTGAAACGCGATGTCCATCACCATGCCATCAACTGGGGACTGTAGAGTCAATCGGGCGAAGAAATCCCGCTGTGCGGCAAGACGCTCGGACAGCGTCGATATTTCCCGCTTCAGTTCCGTAAGCTGGGTTTCAACTTCCCTGCGGTATTCAATCTGCCGCTGCGCCCCGCGCATCCGGTACTCGGCGAGCCGCGCATTGATCCCCGCAATATTGGCCAGATCCTCGCTTTGCTTGCTCTGGACCTCGGAATACTGCCGCTCCATGTCGAGCAGCTGATTGCGGGAAACGAAACCCTGGGCCCGCAGTTTGGTGAAGGAGGCCAGCTGCTCAGAAAACAGTTGTAGCTGTTTTTCCCTGCCCGTTTTCAACTGGTCAAGGCTGCGTATCTGTGCCTCTAGCCCGAGAACGGATTCGCGGATGATCGCCAACTCCCCCGACAGTGCACCACTGCGGGACCTGAACAGTTCGACTTGCGCTTTTGTCATGGCCGCCACTTCAGAATCGCCGGCTGCGGCCTTGCTCAGTTCGGGCGGGAAAGTAACCGTCTTTGCTCCCGTCCGCTCGGCATTGAGGCGTGCTTCCATGGCAAGACCGCTGTACCACTGACTCAGAGTGGAATTGAGTGCCGCCTTGGCCTGGGTCTCGTTGAAGGCGATCAGGTCCTGGCCCCGTTTGACTATCTGGCCTTCGTGTACGAGGATTTTTTCGATGATCCCGCCGCCGTTGTGATCGATCCGCTTCTTCATGCTGGCCTGACTGGTTTTTTGTGCCAGGTTCATTGACGCACTTTACTGCATAGCTTCTGCCTGTTCCAAGACGGGTGGTTGCGGGTTGATCGCCGCAGGTGCCGGTGGCCGATAGCCCAGCGAGCTGT
>JAURHM010000035.1 GCA_030833315.1 Burkholderiales bacterium | reverse complement strand
TCATCCCCTTACGCCGCTACCGCAGTATTGCCGCGGCTGAAAGCCGCCGACAGCGGCTGATCCGTCGACAGCGTGCGCGTCACCGGTCCGTTGGCGCCGCGCTCGACGATGACGAATTTTCGCCAGTTCACATCATCGGTCTTTGGATAATCCATGCGGAAATGCGAGGAACCGGTACGCGTCTCCTGACGAGCCAGTGAAGCCGTCGCCATCATCTCAGCGTTCAAGCGGATGTTTTTGGCTTCATGCACACGCATCAGGCCGTGCAGATCGTCGGCCTTCATCGTCGGTTCGCGTTTGGCCAGCGCGCACAAGGTATCCAGCGCCATCCTCAAGCCGCGATCATTGCGTCTGACGCCGACGTAGTCGCTGACTGTCTGACGGGTGGTGTCTTCATGCTCTTTCCACGGCAGGCCGTTGTCCTGCTGCAGATGTGCTTCGGACTGCGCGCGGATCTGCGCCAGCGCCTTCAGGTCCAGCGCTGGCAAGGAGCCGCTGCTGGCACGGATGCGCTGCACGACACCTTCACCGGCAATATGACCAAGCACGGCGGCACCGGAAATACCGCCGCTGACCGTTGCGCAGTCGCCGGCAGCAAACAGCGCCTCGACTGCGGTTTCGCCGTTGGTATCGACCGCAAGGCCGCTGCCGCGGAAATACACGCCGCTGCGGCGAATGCTCAGTTCAGACACTGACACCTCGACCAGCTCCTCGCGGAAATTCACTCCCTTCTGCTGGTAGTAAGCCGGCAGGGTGTAACGATCAACCTGCAGCGTGTGCTCCATTCGATCCAGCATGTCCTGTGGTAGATGGCGGCAGTCGAGATAGATCGGGCCGTTACCGAGCAGATACTCGTTGATGACGCCGTCGGCGATCACCGCGCGACGTGCGTTCTCACCCTTCTTGTCATACTTGAACATGAAACGTTCGCCGGCCTTGTTGACGAAATAGGCGCCGAGGCTGACCAACGCATTGAGGCCCTGACAGGAAAAACCCTTGGGCGTCAGTGTCGCCTCGACGGATTCCATATTCGCCAGCGCGGCCCCGGCGTGATAACCCATGGCCTGGGCATCGCCGGTGTTGTACGGAATATGCCAGGAATCGAAAGCCAGACCCGAGGCGTTCTGTGAAATGCGGTTGACGTCGCCTGCCGCGAGCACCACCGCCTTGGCGCGGATTACCGTCCATTCGCCGCTGCGGAAGTTGAAAGCCACGGCGCCGTAGGCGCAGTTGTCCTTGACCAGCAGCTGCACTACCATCGTGCGCATCAGCACGGTGGCCTTGCCCTTGCGTACGCGCTCGCCGAGGTGTTTCTTGAAATCGGTGCCGTCGAAGTTGATGTGATAGGTGCCGGGCAGACCGAACGAACGCAGCCGGTAATAGTCACGGGTCTGGCGGTCACGGAAATCCACGCCCAGCAATTCGATCTTGCGGAAAATGCGCGGCATCTCGCGGATCACACGCCCCGCCACCGCCATGTCGACGATACCGTCAGTCAGCTCCGGTACATGCTTGATCAGGAATTCCGGGGTATCCCATTCCGGCCCCGAATCCATGATGGTCAGGTAATGATCGACACCGCAGCCGATGCTTCCGCAGTGGTCGAGCACCTTGCCCTTTTCACAGATCACCACCTTTAGCCCGGCTTCCAGCGCCGGGATTGCCGCCATGCTGCCGGCGACACCACCACCGACCACCAGCACATCGGTTTCGATCTGGATGAATTCCTTGCTCATTGCGCAATGACCTCGGGTTATTACAGCAGAGGCCATGCTAAGGGCAGCGCCGTCGCGATACCAGTGACAGCTTGGTGTTTTTTCAGGACTTTCCTACTGTCTTGCCGTGCGCAGGCGGAACTGCCTTGGCGATGTCGCATAACGCTGGCGAAAACGGCGCGCAAAATAGGCTTCGTCCTCGAAGCCGACCGTTTGCGCGATCTCGCCGATACGCAGCGTGGTATGGGTCAGCAGTTCGCAGGCTTTTTCCATGCGCCGCTCGGTCACCAGGTCAACAAAGGTCTTGCCGGTTTCCTTTTTGATCAGATGCGCGAGGTAGTTGGGGGACAGATCTGCAGCAGCAGCAGCATCCGTAAGTTGAATACGCTGCGCCATATGTTCACGCACATGACGCATCACCCGCGCCAGCGCATCGCGGCGGCTGGTGCGCTGCGCCTGTTTCGCCGCCATACCCAGCAGCGCACGTTCATGGCGGCGGCAGACCGTGCCCAGCAACAGCAGCAGATGACCACGAATCAACTCCAGCGAACCGTAACGCCGGCGGACATTTTCCGCCTGCATGCTGCGACAGGCCTCGGTGACCTGCTTCAGATCATCGCCGGACAGCGAAAAATCCAGATATTCCTGGAACAGGAAAGGCGCCAGCTCCGGCGCGCGAGCCAGCGGCACGTCTTCCAGATCCAGCGGATCAACATCGAGCTCGGGCCGCAGAAAATGCAGATTGAAGCTGAGGATGAAAAACCGCGAGCGCGGCGGATGCGGAATACGGTGCACCCGGTACGGCAGCACAAAACTCAGATCACCCGGGCCCAGCGGTCGCGCCGTCGCCGCAATGTGCTGTGTGGTGCGACCAGCCAGATTGAGCTGGATCTGGAAATACTCGTGGCGGTGCGCCTCGGCGATGCGGGTGACACTTTTTTCGTCACGGATCGCAAAGTCCGGGCTGACGGCGCGATCCGCCATCGAATAAGTGCGGATCGCACGGGTCATGCGTTTACTGGATATCTTTCACCGCGGCCTTGAGGATCGGCGACAGCGCGGCGCTGGTGCGCGCCATCTCGGCCATCGCCTTCTGCTGCACGGTGCCATCCATCGGCGACAGCAGACGCTCGCCCTTGGTCGACTCGGCAATCAGCGCCGGGTCCTTCATCGCCGCATTGACTGCTGCGCGAAAGGCGGCTATCGCCTGCGGTTCCATATTGGGCGGTCCGATATAGCTGCGGTGGGTTTCGAGAATGGTCGCCATTGCCTGCACCACGCTTTTCTTGGCCGCCGGCGCGATATTGGTGACGATCGGGATGTTCGGGTAGTCCGGTGACGCCTGCGAGGTCACCATCATCACCGGAAATTTGTCACCGGAACGGATGGCGCCCAGCGATTCACTCCAGCCGGTGATATGGCCATCGCCGTCGCCTTTGATCACTGCCAGAGAGGTATCGGCATTGCCTTCATAACCGGTCACCGCCTTCAGCTTGTAGCCCAGCGCATCGGCCAGCACCGCCATGGTGTAAAAATCCTCGTCAGTGCCCTGCGACGGAAACACGAAAGGCCGTTTCAGCTTTTGCATGTCCGCCACCGAACGGATCGCAGATTTGCCGCCCACGGTCAGCACGCGCGGCTCGCTGGTGACACGGCCGAGAAAGGCAAACTTGGTCGGATCAAAGGTGGCGCCGGCACTACCGGCAAGATTGGCGAGCAGCAGTGTCGACACGTTGCCGAAATACACTTCGTTCGCCCCCGGTTTCAGCCGCCACACATGATTGGCCGCCTTCAGGCCGCCGCCGCCCGGCATGTTCACCAGGCGCACTTCTTTCGCACCGATATGCTTCTCGATGTACGGCGCCAGCATACGCGCGAAGCGCGTATGGCCGCCGGCGGGACTACCGGCAATATTGATAATCAGGGTTTTGCCCTTGTAATAATCCGGCAACTGCGCCGAGGCACGCAGCGGCATGCCCATCACCACAGGCGTCATCGCGCCGGCCAGCAACAATTTCCTGCGATTGCTTTTCATTGCTTTCTCCTCGTCAGAATCCATCAGGACAAAAATCCGGCCAGCAAGCCGTGATAGGGCTGCATTTCCAGAGCTACCACAAATAGCAGATAAACCGAAGCCGTCAGCGCCGCGGAATACGTCAGGCCGCGCAGCACCGTGCAGTAGCGGGTGAGGATCAGATAACCACCGGTGAAAATGAACACCGTCGGGAATATGCCCACCGTAAAGACCATCGCCACCAGCAGCGCGACAATCAGATAGGCGCCGTTCTCGCCCCACTTCCCCAGCTGTTCTTCGGTACGTTCGGTGCGAGGCTTACCCTCGGCATTCGCCGTCACGGCGCTGGTATCAACGCTGATCATTTCAATCGGCGCCGCATCATCCCGACCAAGGTTATGCCAGACCAGCTGCGCCACGGTCAGCGCGATACCGAAAGCCGCCAGCGGCAAAGGAATCAGCCGCGCCCGCGGGCCGAAGTCCTGGCACAGATAAAGCACCATCGCGAACAATCCGATCAAAATAACCGAAATCAGGTTTTCCTGGGCATGCCGGCTCATGCCGCACCTCCGGCCTGAAGGGCCGCGCGCTTGCGGCGGTGTTCGCGCCAGAACGGCAGCGCCGCAGTGACAACGACAAAAATCAGCATCGCCAGCGCAATCGGCCGGTCGAGCAGGAAATCGGCACCGTAGAGATTGATCGAGATGTGCAGATTGCGTTCGATCATCACCGCCAGCACCATGCCGATGACAAAATTCGCCCGCGAATATCGGTACTTGTCCATCAGATAGCCGACCACGCCGAATACCGCGGCAACCACCACATCTTCGATGCGTCCGCGCGTCGCGTAAGCGCCGACAAAACACACCGACAGCACCATCGGCACCATCAGATTGGCCTGCAGCGAGGGCAGCCGCGCCAGCCAGGGCGTAATGCCGAGGCCGATGATGGTGACGGCGATGTTGGCGAATACGATGATCCACACCATGCTGAACACGACATCGAGGTTTTTGGTCAGCATGTCCGGACCCGGCACGATGCCGAGACCGATGAAAGCCACCAGCAGGATCGCCATGCTCTCGCCGCCGGGAATACCGAAGGCCAGCGTCGGCATCAGACCGCCGCCTTCATTGGCACCCATCGTCGCATCCGGCGCGATCACCCCTTCCACCGCACCTTTGCCGAAACGCTCGGGCGTTTTCGAGGTCTGCACGGCCTGCGCATAGGCCGCAAGCCCCGCAACACTGGCGCCGACGCCGGGCAACACGCCGATCCACAATCCCAGCAGGCTGGAGCGCACCACAAGCCACCAGTGGCGGCAGGCATCGCAGACGCCCTGCCACACCGTACTGTCTTCGGTAACCAGCGAACGGTCGATGATGGGCGTGCCGCGTATCGACATTTTCATCATTTCGGAAACCGCGAAAAGTCCGATCATCGCCACCGGAAAAGAAATGCCGTCGAGCAGAAATTCATTGCCGAAGGTAAAACGCGGGGTTGCCGTGACCACATCGGTGCCGATGAAAGCCACCAGCACGCCGAGCACGCTGGCGGTCATGCCTTTCATCAACGACCCTTCGCTGAAGGTCGCAATCACCGTCAGCCCCCAAAAGGCCATCATCAGATATTCACTGGGACCCAGAGCCAGGATCACCGGACGGATCAGCGGTATGCACAGGGCAAGAAACACCGCGCCGATGATGCCGCCGAGCAAAGCGCCGGTCGCCGACGCCGCGAGCGCGCGTTTGGCTTTGCCCTGCTTGGTCATCGGATATCCGTCGAAACACAGCGACAGTCCCTTTGCCGAACCGGGTACGCTGAACAGGATGCTGGTGACCGAGTCGCCCCAGATCGTTGCAATGTGCGCACCGAGCAGCAGGGCCAGCGTCGCTGCGGTTTCAAAACCATAGGTAAATGGCAGCAACAGCGCCATCGCCACCACACCGCCGAGGCCAGGCAAAATGCCGATGACCAGACCGTATACCACGCCCAGCGACAGGAACAGCAAAGCCTGCGGTGTCAGCAATGCAAACAGACCTGCGGAAATGGCATCAATCATGCACGCACCCCATTGAGTTCACGTGCCTTGCGTATGGAACAGCCGCAATGAACCAAAATCGCTCCTCCGGTGGATGCTGGTACCGTGCCGCATTATGTTCGCAGTCTTTCGGCAACAGAGGCGACACTTTACCGCAATCCGTCGTCCAGCGGCCACCACCGGGGCGGCTGCTTCAGTGCTGCAGCAAGACAGGGCACTAAATCAGTGCACCCCGCTTGCCCATCCGAAGCTCAAAGCACGACCGGCTTATTGGAGAGTTCATCGACATTGTCGGATGCAGCCGGGAAATGCGTGGTGAGCAGATTTGTAATCTGTGCGATGCCTTGCAGCAATCCGGTTTCGAACTGCCCGGTGCGGAAGGACCGCTCGATCACCCGGCAGATCGCCTCCCATTCATCCTGCGTAACCCGTGCGCTGATGCCGCGGTCGGCGACGATCTCGATATTGCGGTCGGCCCAGTTGATGTAAAGCAGCACGCCGCTGTTCTCCGCGGTATCCCAGACCCGCAGTTGCGAGAACACCTCCTCGGCACGGGCCCGCGGACTCAGCTTGCGCCACAATTGCTCCAGTTCCAGACAGGCCTCCACGGCAACCCGCAGCTCGCCGCGATGGGACCGCTCACTGCTCTTCACGGCGTCTTCAACCCGGCGCATTACCGGCGGCGAAAAAGTCCGCCGCGCCACCCAGGGCGGCAGCAGAACATGCCTGACAAATCGTTTGAGGTTCATGTCGCCATACCCATATCACCAGCTTCCCGAAGCGCCGCCACCACCGGAACTGCCGCCGCCACCACTGAATCCCCCGCCACCGCAAAAGCTGCCTCCACTATCGGAAGACCACGACCCGCCACCGCCGCCCCATGAACCGCCGCTGGAGCCCTCCAGCAGTGCAATGACAAAAATGATTACGCCTGCCGCAATTCCTGCCAGCAGACTGGCAAAAACCAGTCCGGCGCCGACGCCGACGGCGAGACCGATCAGACCCGCAGCGGGAACACGACCGGTCAAAGGCCGCAACATCCGCGCCAGCGGGTTGGCAAAAATGAAGGTGGCAAACAGCAGCATCGGATCAAAGGGCAACGGTGATGAAGGGCCCGGTCCCTGCGACGCCGGCGGCGGTAGCGGCTCGCCTCCTGCCACGCGAAGAATGCGCGACACACCGGCATCAACGCCGGCAGCGAAATCGCCATGCTTGAAATGCGGCACGATATCGTCGCTGATGATGCGTTTGGCGGTCGCATCGTTGATTGCACCTTCCAGGCCGTAACCGACCTCAATGCGCAGCTTGCGGTCATCCTTGGCGATGACCAGCAACACGCCGTCGTCCACGCGCTTGCGGCCGAGCTTCCATTTTTCGAACACACGCACGGCGTATTCCTCGATGGATTCCGGCTGTACGGACGGCACCATCAGCACGGCCACCTGCACGCCTTTTTCCTGATCGAAGGCGGCCAGTTTCTGCTCCAGCCGCGCGATGTTCTGCGCGGACAGCGTGCCGGTGCTGTCGGTGACCCGCGCTTTGAGCAGCGGGATATCCACGGCTGCGGCTGCCTGCAGGGCAAAGCCCAGCAGCGCAGCCGCCAGCCATGCGCGCCAATGCATCAACTGACGCATGGATTATTTGGCGGCGGGCACCACGTATTCGTTGGCAGGGCTGGACGGCACCGCAGGCGCTGCCGGCTTTCCGAAATCGACTTTCGGCGCCTTGCTGATTTCCTTCTCGTTTTCGACGCTGAACTGCGCTTTTTCCTTCATGCCAAAAACCATTGCCGTGAGATTGCTCGGGAAGGAACGTACGATGGTGTTGTATTCGCGCACGGCATCGATGTAACGCTTGCGCGCGACAGTGATGCGGTTTTCAGTCCCTTCGAGCTGCGCCTGCAGGTCGCGAAAATTGGCATCCGATTTCAGCTGCGGATAATTTTCGGCAACCACCAGCAGGCGAGACAGCGCGGACGACAGACCGGCCTGCGCCTGGGCGAATTTTTCAAAGGCCTGCGGATCGTTGACCAGCTCCGGCGTCGCCTGTATCGAACCCACCTTGGATCGCGCGTTGGTCACGCCAAGCAGCACATCCTTTTCCTGGGCGGCAAAACCTTTCACGGTCTCCACCAGATTCGGGATCAGGTCGGCGCGACGTTGATACTGATTGACGACCTCCGCCCAGCTTGCCTTGATCTGTTCGTCGGTGGCTTGCAGGGCGTTATAGCCGCAGCCGCCTGAAATCAATGAAAATACCAATAAAATCAATATATTAAGTTTTTTCATCATCAGCCCCCTCAAAAACAGGTGTGAATAGCAATCAGGTGGCGGCAGCTTGCGCCGATTGCAAGCCCTGCATCGCGCTCACGGCAAAACAAAGATCTTCCCAGGCCTTCGCCTTGTCGGGCAGCGTGCGCAGCAGATAGGCTGGATGGTAGGTCACGATCAACGGAATGCCGCCGCAATCGTGGACACTGCCGCGCAGACTGGCAATGCTCGCGTCGCGGCCCAGCAGATTCACCGCAGCCACCTTGCCCAGCGCCACAATCAGTTTCGGCCGGATCAGTTCGATCTGCCGCTTCAGATAAGGCGCACAGGCAGCGGCTTCATCCGTTTGCGGATTGCGGTTGCCGGGCGGCCGGCATTTGACGATGTTGGCGATATAGACATTGGTATCGCGCTTGAGATGGATGGCCGCCAGCATATTGTCGAGCAGCTTGCCGGCCTGACCGACAAAAGGTTCACCCTGCGCATCTTCATCCGCACCGGGGCCCTCGCCGACAAACAGCCAGTTCGCGCGTTCATCACCTACACCGAAAACCGTTTTGTTGCGGCCCTTGTGCAGGCCGCAGGCTGTGCAGTCGGCAACGCAGGCCTTCAGTGCAGTCCAGTCCATGCCTCCAGCCTCAGCCGGCGGCGGCGCAAGCGGCGCCGTTTGCGGCGAAGGCTCTTCCGCGATCAGCGTACGGGCGGCAGGCATCGGCTCATCAACAGCGGCACCAGGTCCGGCGCGAAGCCGCCAGATCGGGCTGATACCCATCTCGCGCAGCATCTCTTCGCGTCGCTGACTGTCGTTCATACCGTGTCGCTCATGCCAGTTTTTTCTCCATCGTCACCGCATCCTCACGGCCACCATGAGCCGGATAGTAACCCTTGCGGATGCCGATTTCGGCAAAGCCGTGATGCGCGTACAAGGCACGCCCTGCCTGATTCGAGGCACGGACCTCAAGATAGATGGTGACGGCCGTGCAATCACGTGCCAGTTGCAGCACGAACTGCAGCAGTTCGCTGCCCAATCCGCGCCGCTGCTGATCGGCAGCAATGCTCAGGTTCAGCAGATGCGCCTCACCAGCAGCCACCATGGTCACCGCATAACCGATCAGGCGTCCGTCGCGCTCCATCACCCAGCAGTGATAACCCGAAGCCAGCGAATCGGCGAAATTGCCGCGCGTCCACGGATGGGGATACACCGAGCGCTCGATGGACTCGACGGTATCGAGATCGCCGGCGGTCATCAAGCGCAGCCGGGGCTGCGCATCCAGTTGCGCACTCATCGTTCCGCGGTTTTCAAGGCAACCTTGTCGCGGACATAAACCGGCGCAGCCTGCTCCGCCGGCAGTCCGCGTCCGGCAGCAAACACCGGCGCGGCAAAGCGTGCGATATCGCGGGCATGCGGATAGACAGCCGGCCGCAACGCGGCCAATCCCGGCCCCAGTTGTTGCTTCAATACATCGCCATATACGGCAAAGCCGCTGCCGCACCCGGTCCAGCCTGCACCCTCGGGTAAAGGCACCGCCGCCGGCGCGCAGACGCGCGGCGCCGAAATTTCCCGCCACTGACCATCCTGCAGCTCATAAGCGGCGTGATAAACCTCCTGCATCCGCGCATCCAGACAGCAGATCACGCGCGACGCTTCACTGGCTGCAGCCATGGCCTGCAGCGTGCCGATGCCTGCAACCGGCAGGTCCGTGGAAAACGCAAGACCCTGTGCCACCGCGCAGGCAATGCGCAGTCCGGTAAACGACCCCGGGCCTTCGCCATAAGCCAGCCCGTCCAGATCGTGCAGCGTCAACGCCGACTCGGACAGCACCTCATCAACCATCTGCATCAGCAGCGAGGAATGCGACTGACCGGCAGCAACCGCCCGCTCAACGCAGGCGCCATCCCGCCACAATGCAGCGCTGCAATAATCAGTGGAAGTATCAAAGGCGAGGATATTCATCGGAAACAGATGCCACAGAGAGCAGTGATTGTAGCTTACGCCGCAGCCCAGCCATGTCTGTAGCAGCTGCGTTATACTGTTCCAAGAGCAGAAAAATCAATGAAAATAATCAAGGCGTTACTTACAATTCATGAGATCCCTTTTTAATTTACTGGGAACCCTCCTGATCGGTGGCCTGATCCTGATGGGCATCGGCGGTGTCGCTTATCACCTGTTCCGCGAGAACGGCTGGCTGTCGCAGGGTCTCGGTGCACTGTGGGAGTCGCATTACGAGGCCCCCTTCATGACACTGACCCTGCTGATTGCCGGCTTCCTCATCTTCAAGGCACTGCATTCAGCACAGATCGGCAACAACAGCAAAAGCAGAATCCCGGATTTTGTGATGTTTGCGTTCATAGCCATCGGCATCTTTTTCTTAGGCCGCTGGCTGACCTCCGGACATATCTGATCCAACCCCGCCGTCGAGGATGAACTCCCCGGCGGCAAAACCACCGCGGAGCATACCCATGATCGATATCCAGCGTTTCAACAGCGACTCACGCCTGTCGCGCGCAGTCATCCACGGCAATACCGTCTATCTCGCCGGCCTCACCGCTGATGACCGCAGCAAGGGCATGCGCGAACAGACCGTCGAAATCCTCGCCAAGATCGATGCACTGCTGAAAACCGCCGGCACCGACAAGTCAAAACTGCTGACGGCGACGATCTGGATCACCGACATGCGCGACAAGGCCAAGATGGATGAAGCCTGGATTGCCTGGGTCGATGCGAACAATGTTCCGGCGCGCGCCTGCGTCGAGGCCCGCCTCGGTACGCCGGACACGCTGGTGGAAATCATGGTGCAGGCGGCGAAATAAGAGCGCGGTGGATCCGGCATCGCCTGGTCCTGAAAACCCAGGCTCAAAAAACAAAAGCGGCGCATCAAGCGCCGCTTTTGTTTTGAACCAGATCAACTCAGGCTTTGGCCGCGCGCGCCTTGGTTTTGATTTCGATGCCCGCCCAGCGTGCGAGATCGCGATGGATGCGACTCACCCGCTCGGTCTGCCCCTTGGCCGGGAAACGCTCATAGAAGCCGTCGCCCTTGAACTGGGCGCGATGCTCGGCCCAGGCTGACAACCGCTCTTCCCAGCGTTTGATACGGCCCTGCGCGGGTTCGGCATCCGTCCGTGCGAGATCGGCACAGACCCGGATCATCGCCTTCAGCGTCACCGGCCGGGTAATCTGGTAGCTGTCATGGCCCCAGGCATCTCCCCAGACCTTATGTGCGGCCTTGAGAAAGTCGCGGATGATTTCGTAAAAGCGCTCGCTTTCACGATACAGATTGCTGGTACGGCTGATCTTGCGCCAGTCGGCACTGATCCAGCGGTGCAGTTCGTTGAAGAGTTCTGCCTGCAGGATCCACTTATCCTTCTGGCTGCGGCCGCCGAGGCGGTTGATGCGGTATTGCAGCGGGCTGTCGTCTTCCGAATACAGGTCCTCGACCATACGCGCGGCAAACCGTTTATCGGGGTCGGCCCAGGACACGCGCTCGTACAGATCAACCAGATGGCTTTTGTTGATGCGTGTCGGCGTCGAATTGATGATCACGAACATCTCGGCGGCAAAGTCTTCGCTGCGGCCGTCGAAAATAACGCAGGGAACGTTGATCGACGCCGCTTCTGCCGGGTGCTCCATCAGATAAAACTTCAGCGCCGCGAGGCGGTGCTGGCCATCGATGATCAGGTATTTCGAGGCCGGCTCCGACAGATGACCGACCGTATCCTGGCCCGGCAGCGACTGGAAGCGCAGTTCATCCGAGGTAAAAAGCAACACGGTGCCGGGAATCGGCGGCTGGCTGACCGCCATTTCATAGAAGTTACGCAACTGGCGGACCTTGGCCTTGGACATCTGGCGCTGGAAGGCCTCGTCGGTGCGCTCGATGCGGGAAATAAACTGGGCAATCTCGTCCTGCTGGGGCAGGCTTTGCGGCGTGATTTCCTCACCTTCGCCATAAAAGCGGCTGATGAAGCGAACCCGTTCCAGCACTTCCTTGGCCGGATAGCTCGCGAAGTAAAACAGACCGTCTTTTTGTCTGATGCGCGTTGCCAGCATGGTGCCTGATCCCCTTTTGCTCTTGTTGTAAGTCCTTGGCGCGTCGCGGGTTTTCCCTTGCCGCGCAGGTTACCGGTGGATTGCGGATGTCATTTTAGCGTTCGCAACTGCCTAAAAGCGAGGCACTCGGGGCCCCTGAGCCGGATAATTTAATAAATTACTTTAAAAACATATAGTTATATTGTTTATCCGGTAAGGCCGAAAACCCGGTTTCGCCATGTGCGAACCGGTATGGCGAAATGAAATGGTCGCCCCCGGAAACACAGGCGCAAAAAAAACGGCCGCCCTATCAGGGTGCAGCCGTTGTCGGGAGCCTGCCGATCAGGTGCGCGGCTGTGCCGGCGCGCCCGGTCCCCGGGGATGGCATTTCGACGGATCCACCTTGCACTGCGCACGATGCTCCTCCATCCTCGCCTGCATCTCCTTGCAACGCTCGGGATTCTCGGCACACATCTTTTCGCGATGCGCCTTGCGTTCCTGCTGACATTTTGCCGGATCGGCCTGACACTGCGCGCGGCGTTCTTCCGCCTTTGCTTTCATTTCCTTGCAGCGTTCCGGATTCTGCTCGCACATCTTCTCGCGCTGCGCCTGGCGTTCCTGCCGGCACTTCGCCGGATCCGCCTTGCACTGCTCGTGACGCTGTTCCGCCTTGGCCTTCATTTCCTTGCAGCGTTCGGGATTTTCCGCACACATCTTTTCGCGATGCGCCTTGCGTTCCTGCTGACATTTTGCCGGATCGGCCTTGCACGCCTCGTGGCGGGGACCGTGCGGGCCCTCGCCGGCTTTGGTGCTGTCAGCCGCAAACACCGGCATCGCCACCATCGCAGCCACCAACATCATCAGTTTCATTTTCACCATCAATTCCTTATGAATATTTTTCAGCGTTCACGGCGCGGTTGATAGATTTCCCGCCGCGCCTTGTCGAGATCCCGGTGCAGTTCGCGGCGCTCGTCGTCCGACAGGCGCTGATGCTGTTGCTGCCGCTCGAAACGTTCGGGCTGGCCTGCATCACGCTGCCGCTGCGGTCCGCGGTCACCGCGGTCCGGCCGGCCCTGGCCCTGGAGCGACGGCAGATCGCGCCAGAAACCGGCCTGCGCCGGCACTGACTGCAGCACTGCACATCCCAGAACGATTGCCTGCCAGATTTTCATGCACCAAGCTCCCAGTAATTACTGCTTGCCGTTTCCAAACCGGCGCCATGGCGTCGATTGTAACTGTGACGGCCCGCGTGCTGCATCTTCGTCGCCGGCCCATCCCGGTCTTACTGATCATCGTAACCTCCAGGCTGTAGGGTTATGCCGGGAACCGGATCGGGTCCGCGGCCGCGCCCCTTCGGAGCGTTGAGACCATCTTCGGCGTCGGCTGTAAACCAACTGTTTCCGGTGAAGTCCATTGTGTAAGCAATTGTTGCCGGATCGCGACAGGCCCCTTGGAACCGTGAGCATGCTAAACCCGCAGCAAGCGCCGGCAACCCGTGAATTTGTAAGACTTTGTTGCGGCCCCATGGCCGGACGCAGCCGAACTGGCTAGGATTGCGTCATGACCCAGACCAAAACCCGGATTCTTGTTGTTGACGACGATGTGCGGCTGCGTGACCTGCTCAACCGCTACCTCACCGAGCAGGGCTATGCGGTGCGCGTGGTCGCCGACGCGGTGGAAATGAACCGTTACCTGACCCGCGAGCGCTACGACCTGATGATCCTCGACCTGATGCTGCCCGGCGAGGACGGCCTGTCGATCTGCCGCCGGCTGCGCGGCGGCGGCGAAACCCTGCCGATCATCATGCTCACCGCCAAGGGCGATGACGTCGACCGCATCGTCGGCCTCGAACTCGGCGCCGATGACTATCTGCCCAAGCCCTTCAATCCGCGGGAACTCGTGGCACGCATCCAGGCAGTGCTGCGCCGGCAACCGCCCGCAGCCCCGCCGGGCGCCCCCGGCGCTGAAGCGCAGGTCATCGAGTTCGGCGAGTTCCGTCTCAATCTGGGAACACGCAAACTGTCGCGTAACGGAGAAGACCAGTCGCTGACCACCGGTGAATTCGCGCTGCTCAAGGTACTGGTCGAACACCCGCGCACGCCGATGTCACGCGACAAGCTGATGGAACTCGCACGCGGCCGTGAGTTCGGCGCCTTTGACCGCTCGATTGACGTGCAGATCTCACGCCTGCGCAAAATCATCGAACCCGATCCGGCCAAACCCGCATTCATCCAGACCGTCTGGGGATTCGGCTACGTGTTCATTCCCGACGGCAAGGCGCAATGACGCTGTGGCCGCGCACGCTGCTATGGCGCAGCGTGCTGCTGATTGCCGGACTGCTGGTCGTCGCCCATCTGGCCTGGCTGCAAATTTTCCGCGCTTCCGAAATCGAACCGCGCGCGCTGCAGGCGGCGCAGCAGATCGTCAGCGTCGTCAACCTGACCCGCGCTGCACTGGTCACCGCCGACCCCGGCCGCCGCTACGCACTGCTTGATGAACTGGCCCAGCGCGAAGGCATTCAGGTCTATGCCGGCGATCCGGATGAAGCCGTGCCCGCACTGCCCGACCAGCCCTTCCTGCGCATCATGGCCGCACAGCTGCGCGAACGCCTTGGTGAACAGACCCGCGTGACGCTGGAACGAGAAGGCATCGCCGGCGTCTGGGTGAGCTTTCGCATTGATACCGATGAATACTGGGTATCACTGCCGCGCGGCCGCATCGAACGCAATGAACCGCTGCGCTGGATCGGCTGGGGCGCACTGGTGCTGGCGCTGGCGGTAATCGGCGCTTTTCTTGTGGTGGCCCGCATCAACCGGCCGCTGCGCGAACTGACTCGTGCCGCCGAAATACTCGGCCGCGGCGCCACACCGACGCGAGTCACCGAAAACGGTCCCGCGGAAATCCGTACCCTCGCCCGCGCCTTCAACCAGATGGCCGCCGACATCCAGCGCCAGGACGATGAACGCGCTTTGCTGCTCGCGGGTGTTTCGCACGACCTGCGCACGCCGCTGTCGCGCATCCGCCTCGCGCTGGAAATGCTCGATGATCACGGAAATGCCGATCTGAAGGCCGGCGTCGCCCAGGACATCGGCGACATCGACACCGCGATCGGTCAGTTCCTCGATTTTGCGCGGCCGGTTGATGCCGAGAAAATATCCGGTCAATCCGATCTTAATGCACTGGCAAGAACAGTGATCGAACGTTACACGCGCAACGGCCGCGACATCGTCATGCATGCCGGCGATACCGCGTCACAGGCCCTGCGCACGCAGGCGTTCCAGAGACTGCTCGCCAACCTGATCGACAACGCCCTGCACCACGGCAGCGGCACCGTCGAAGTCGCGACGACGCGAGAAGGATCAGTCAATATCGTTGAAGTGCTGGATCGCGGTCCGGGCATTCCGGCCACCGATGCGGCGCGCATGCTGCAGCCCTTCACCCGCCTGAACAGCGCACGTTCGACCAGCGGTACCGGATTGGGATTGGCGATAGTCGACCGCATCGCCCGCCTGCACGGCGGTCAGGTGCAGTTGCTGCCGCGCGAAGGCGGCGGTCTGCGCGCCCGCGTCGAACTGCCGCTCGCCTAACGGCGCAGCCGGAACGAGGTATTGCGCAGCCGGATCGACAACACGCGCGCCATCGCAAACAGGAAATCGCGTGCCAGCGCGGGTTCGGCGTCACCGAACTCAACAAAGTTTTCATAAGGCAGCAGCAGCAGCGTGCCGTCAGCCACCGCCCACACGTTTGCCGAACGCGGCTGGCTGTCAAAAAAGGATTGTTCACCGAGAATGCTGCCGGTAGTGATGCGCGCCAGAGAGGTCATGCTGACGCCATCAACCTGGGTCACGCCGACTTCGAGCATGCCCGCCGCCACCAGATACAGCGTGCGGTCTGCGGCGCCGCGCTGGATCACCACCTCACTGGCACGAAAATGCCGCGGCGTGGTGCGTGCCAGCAGTTTTTGCCAACTGGCTTCTTCCCATTGCGGCAGCTTGAGCACATCAGGCGCGGCGTGCGTGAGTTCCATGCGCTTGAAAACGGCAGCCCAGTTAATTTCGCTCATCGCGTTTCCTGACGCAACATGGAGAACAGGGATTATAAGGCCCGGCGGGCTCCGCGCCCTGCACGCTCAGTCGCCGGCCCGGCCTGCTGCGGTGACCGCATGGCTAATCAGGGCCACCGCTTCGGCGACGACGCCTTCGCCGCGACCGACAAAACCCAGTTTTTCCGCAGTCTTCGCCTTGATATTGACGTCTTCAACGGTCACACCGAGATCGGCGGCGATATTGGCGCGCATCGCGGGAATGTGCGGCGCCATTTTCGGCGCCTGGGCAATGATCGTCATATCAACATTGACTACTGCGAGATGACGCTCCTGCAGCAGCTGCACGACGGCGCGCAGCAGCACGCGACTGTCGGCCCCCTTGTAGCGTGGATCGGTATCCGGAAAATGTTTGCCGATATCGCCCAGCCCGGCCGCACCGATCAACGCATCACACAAGGCATGCAGCAGCACGTCGGCATCGGAATGCCCGACGAGTCCGCGCTCAAACGGAATGGTCACGCCGCCGATGATCAGCGGCCGCCCTTCAACCAGTGCATGCACGTCAAAACCCTGTCCGATACGCATTTCATTTCCCTGCAGAATGTGAAGCCCGGGCGAGGATCAGTTCGGCCAGCGCCAGGTCTTCGGGATAGGTGATCTTGAAATTCTCCGCGCTGCCCTGCACCAGACGCGGCTTCGCGCCGGTCTGCTCGACAGCACTGGATTCATCGGTCACTGCGGCGATATCCGCACGGCGCAATGCCTCGATCAGCACGCGGTAACGGAACATCTGCGGCGTCTGCGCCCGCCACAGGCGGTCGCGGCCCTGGGTCTGCACCGCCTCCTGTGCGGCATTTGCGCGCTTTAGCGTATCCGCAACCGGCACCGCGAGCAGCCCGCCGACTTCGCTGTCGCCGATTTCCGTGATCAGACGGTCAATGTCAGTCGCACTCAGACAGGGACGTGCCGCATCGTGCACCAGCACCCAGTCATTGGCATCCAGCGCATCATTCGCTGCCAGCAAACCGTTGAATACACTGGCAGCGCGGGTCTCGCCGCCACAGTACAGCGCGCTGAGCTTGGCCTCACAGCCGCGCCAGTCGCAGCGGCTGAACTGCGAGTCACTCGGAGCGAGCACGACAAAAACCTGTTCGATCCGCAGATGCGCGCACAGGCGATGCACCGCGTGTTCGATCAAAGGCCGGCCGGCCAGCGGCGCATATTGTTTGGGCACACCCGCACCCATGCGCGATCCGCTGCCGGCGGCAGGAATCAGGGCAACATAACGGGCTGCTGGAGTTTTGGCGGTCATCGGTGGTGTCAGGGACCCGGACATGCTCGCAGGGTTTTATACCGGCGCAGTCCCGAGGTCTCACAAGGCCCTCGTAATTTACTGATTTTATTGGCATTATAGCAGCGTGTCACGGCGAAATGCCGGACAGCGCGACAACACGCCCACCACTACGCATCATGCATCCGCACCCGCAAGACATGCCACCTGAAACCGGTCAAACCCTGATCGCGATTGCGCGCGGCGCGATCGCGCGCAAACTGAACCCGGACACACGCTTCGATGTTCCCGATGCCGACTGGCTGCAGGCAAAGCGCGCCAGTTATGTGACCCTGCTGCACGACGGCCGCCTGCGCGGCAGATCAGGCACACTGGAGGCACAACGCACGCTTGCCGAAGACGTCATGGCCAATGCCGTTGCCGCCGCCTGCAAGGACCCGCGTTTCAAACCACTGGGACGCGACGAATTCGCGAATACACGTATCGAGGTCTGCGTGTTGTCAGCCCTTGAATCGCTGCAAACCACCGACGAAGCCGCAACCCTGGCGCAACTGCGACCCGGCACAGACGGCGTGGTCCTGGAATACGGCTGCCATCGCAGCAGCTTCCTGCCCGAGATGTGGGATCATTCAGCAGATGCTGCTGAATTCCTCGCCCGCCTCAAGTATCAGGCCGGCCTGCCCCCGGATTTCTGGAGCCCTGAAGTCCGGATTGGGCGTTATACCGCGATCAAATGGCAGGAAAAAGGGCCAAGCGTATGAACCCTTAGCGGCCAATCCATCAGGCATCAAATCCTCGATTGTGCAGGATCAGAAAATCGGAAGCTTCCTGTCTAGGTGATACTGGGTTACGTTCTGGCCGGTTCATCATGGCTTTTAATCGGTCATTTTCTGAGCAGTACGCTGCACCAGAACGATTCCGCGTCGTTATTTGAACGGATCTAGGGACTGGTTTTTGCTGGCATCACTGCCACAATCCTGTTTATTGCACTGAACCATCTGGACCAGCGCCACGCGGACAACATGATCGCAGGCGACCCCGGAGCCGCACTCAACCGCTCGCTCCGGCACTGGCATTCACGCTCTAATGCGCCATTTTCCTCATCGTCGCCACGGCCCTTTAGTGGATTCGCAAACATAAGCTGCAAAACGCCTAACGGTCTGCGCTTTCCCTGCAGACGGCGCAGGCAACTCAAATGAGCAGTTCGCTGGACATTATCAACTTTACACTGCGTGATATTGTCCGCAACATTGCCGGCAGCCGCACCACGCCCGGCAACCGCCCTGTCGTATTGGGCACGCTGCAGGACATCACCGCACGCCGGACGCAGGAAGAACGCGTCAAGCAATACATTGACCGCCTCGAACGCTCGATCATGTCCACGGTGCAGGCCATCTCGCATATGGTTGAACTGCGCGATCCCTATACCTCGGGCCACCAAAAGCGGTTCGGCGAACTGGCCGCTGCCATCGGCATCGAACTCGGTTTGACCGAACACCAGGTCACCGGCCTGCGGATCGCCGGTAGCGTGCCCGCGAAAATCCTGTCCAAACCGACAGGACTGTCGCCTGCTGAATTCGTCATTGTCAAAACCCACGCCCAGCAGGGTTGCGAAATTCTCAAGGACATCGAGTTTCCGTGGCCGATCGCCAATGCGGTGTGGCAGCACAACCAGCGCCTTGACGGCAGCGGTTACCCGCGCGGACTGCGCGGCGACGAAATCAGCCTGGAGGCGCGCATCCTTGCGGTCGCCGACGTTGTCGAATCCATGAGCACCCACCGCCCCTATCGCCCCGCGCTGGACCCGGAAACCGCTTTTGCCGAATTCGAATCCAAGTCCTGCACGCTTTATGACCCGGCCGTGGTTGCAGCCCGCATGAGAATACTCCGGGAAAAAGCTTATCAACTGCCGGCTTAAGACCCGCAAACCGAAGCTCCACAAAGCCGCATGATCAGTTTAAAATAACAATAAAAACAGAAGGTTACAAAATGCGGATAACACCATGCGCGCACTGATGCAGTGGTTGGATCGTAATATCCTCGAACTCGGCCGCGAGATGCGACTGTCCTACCTGCCGCCATTGATGGTGTACATGGCTGCCGGTATTTCCGGACTCACCGGCATCGTCGGCACCTTCCTCGTCAAGGACTACCTCAGCCTGTCCGCGGAATTTCTCGCTGCACTCGGATTCTGGGCCGGCGTGCCCTGGGCGCTGAAAATGCCGCTGGGCCATCTCGTTGATCTGATCTGGCGCTGGAAAAGCCTGCTGGTATTTCTCGGTGCTGCGATGATCGCCTCGAGCCTGCTGATCATGCTGGGCCTGCTCACCGACCGCGACGCAATGTCGGCGATCCTGCCACCGGGTGCCTGGTACGTAGCCAGCGTGCTGCTCGGCGCGGTAGGTTTTGTCGTGCAGGACGTCGTCGCCGACGCGATGACCGTCGAAGCCGTACCGCACATTGATGCCGACGGCCAACAAATCGACGCCGCCCAACGCAAACTCATGAACACCACCATGCAGACCCTGGGACGAGTCGCCATCATCGGCGGTAGCGTGCTGGTGGCGCTGATCAATCTCCACGTCTTCAGCGGCGCGCATGCACTGTCGGAAGACCAGAAAGTTGAAATCTACCGGCGTATCTACGTGATGGCGCTGTGTATTCCGGCGATTTCCGTGGCCGGCGTACTGATCGCCATGTTGCTGCGCGGGCGCGACGCGCAACGCCTGCGCGCGCAGGGGCGCAGCGCCACCGAAATCACGAACCTGCTCGACAGCCACCAGCAAAAAACACCGCCGAACTGGTGGATCCTCGGCGGTAGCGCAGCCTTTGTCGCTTTCACGCTGGGCATGGGTTTCAGCGACATCCCCTTCAACCAGGAAATCATTTTTACCGGCTCCTTCGGCATCATCGCCTTCCTGCTGCTGCGGCTGACGCGCGAACTGGAACCCGATGCCCGCAACACCCTGCTCGGCACGGTCATTGTCATCTTCGTTTTCCGCGCCATTCCCGGACCCGGCGAAGGCATGACCTGGTGGTTCATTGATGAACTGAAGTTTGACCAGCAGTTCATCTCACTGCTGTCGCTGATCGGCTCGGTGCTGACGCTGTTCGGCATGTTCCTGTTCCGCCGCTTCATGGCCGACCATTCGATTGCCTATGTGGTCGGCTTCCTGACCGTCCTCGGCGGACTGCTGTCGCTGCCCTATGTCGGCATGGTGTTCGGCCTGCACCAATGGACCGCCGCCGCCACCGGCGGCGTGGTCGACGCCCGGTTCATCGCGCTGGTCAATACCGCTCTCGAATCTCCGCTGGGACAGATCGCGATGATCCCGATGCTGGCGTGGATCGCCAACTCGGCGCCGAACCACCTCAAAGCCACCTATTTTGCGGTGATGGCCTCGTTCACCAATCTCGCACTGTCCGCCTCTTCCCTCGGCACCAAGTACCTCAACCAGATTTATGTAGTGTCGCGGGAGGTCAAGTACAAGGGTGGCGTGGTCACTACGCCGGCCGACTACAGCCAGCTCGGTGAACTCCTGATCGTGCAGCTGATCATAGCCATAGGCCTGCCGTTTGCCGCCATCGCGATCATCCGCATGCTGCGGCTGCGCAGCGCCTGAACGGCGTTCACTGGAGCAACATGGACCTGCTGGAACCGACCTTCAGCGACACCACGGATCTGATTCTCAGGGCCGTGGCCTTTGCCGCGCACAAACACCGCGACCAACGGCGCAAGGACAAGGAAGCCTCGCCCTACATCAACCATCCGATCGAACTGGCGCATGTGCTGTGGGACGAAGGCGCCGTGCGTGACCCGCTGGTAATTGCCGCCGCACTGCTGCATGACACGCTGGAAGACACCGAAACCTCCTGGCAGGAACTGCGCGGCGAGTTCGGCGAGGAAATCGCCGACATCGTGCTCGAAGTCACCGACACCCACTGGATCAAGAAAGAAGTGCGCAAGCGCCTGCAGGTTGCCAAGGCCAAACACTCCAGCGAACGCGCGCGGCTGGTCAAACTCGCCGACAAGATCTGCAATGTGCGCGACCTCGGCACCCGCGCGCCGGCCAACTGGTCGCTGGAGCGCAAGCGCCAGTACTACGACTGGGCCAAGGAAGTGGTCGACCGCCTGCGCGGAACCCACGCCGAGCTGGAACGCCGCTTTGACGAAGTCTACGCCTTGAAACCCTGACCCCCGCCGGGCACGGAGTGTGCGATATTCGCGTTTTTCCCCAACAGAAAACGCGCCGCCATGAAAATCACCCATGCCAGTACCACACTTGTCGCCCTGCCCCAGATCGAACCGCTGGCCGACGGTCCGACCACCCCGGGCTCGAAAAATTTCGTCGCACTGAAACTCGGTACCGACCAGGGGGTTGAAGGTATCGGCTTCACCTTTTTCGGCGGCTCGCTCGACAAGGCACTGCTGACGGCGGTACAGGCCTTCGGCGACCTGATCATCGGCGACGACCCGATGCGCATCGAACAGATCGTCGCAAAAATCCGCGCCTCCACACCCGCCGGCCCTGCGGGCATTGCGACGCTGGCGCTGTCAGCCATCGACATCGCGCTGTGGGATATCAAGGGCAAGGTGCACAACCAGCCCGTCGGCAAACTCGCCGGCGGCCATCGCAACCGCATCAACACCTATGCCAGCGGCGCACTGATGCGCCACTTCCCGCTGGACCAGCTCGAGAAATCCGCTGCACTTCTGAAAGCGCGCGGCTTCAAGCAGATGAAAACCCAGCTCGCCCTCCCCGGCGACACCAACCAGGTGAAGGAAGTCGAACACATCAAGGTCATCCGCGAAGCCGTCGGTTACGAAATCGACCTGATGTGCGACATCAACCAGCGCTGGGACGTGCGTCAGGCGATATCCATTGGCAAACAGGTAGATCCTTACCGCCTGTTCTGGCTCGAAGACGTCACCGCGCCCGATGACTATGACGGTCTCGCCCGCGTTGCCAATGCGCTCGACACCCCCATCGCCTGCGGCGAGTATCTCTACGGCATCGCGCCCTTCCGCCAGATGCTTGAAGCGCGTTCAGTCGACATCGTGATGATCGACGTGCTGCGCGCCGGCGGCATCACGCAATGGCTGAAGATTGCCGGCATGGCGGAAGCCTTCAACATCCCGGTGGTCAGCCACCTGGCGCCGGAAATTCACGTGCATCTGGTGTCCGCGATTCCCAACGGCCTGACCGTGGAATACATGCCCTGGTCCTTCGGCCTGTTCCGCGAAGTGCCGCAACCCAAGGACGGCCAACTGACGGTGCCGCAGAAACCGGGACTGGGGCTGGAGTTCGATCCGATAACGGTCAAGTTCAGCTGATTGCGGCAACAGCAAAACAAAAGGGGCGGAATGATCCGCCCCTTTTTTACGTCCTCAAGTTCCTAATGTTTACTGCAGGAATCAGAACTTCGCGCCGCTGCGTTTGACGACATCAGCCCATTTTTTCATGTCGTCGAGCATGAACTGGCGGAACACTTCCGGTGAGTTGGTGACCGGCTCGGAGCCGTTGGAATCGGCGATCTTGGCGAACTCCGCCGACTTCACGTAAGCCGCGATGTCGCCATGGATTTTGGTCAGGATCAGTTTCGGCAATTTCGCCGGCGCCGCCACGCCATACCAACCCACCACCTCGAATCCCGGCAGCACTTCGTTCATCGCCGGAATATCCGGCGCATTGGACAGACGTTTGGGGTTGCTGACGGCGATGCCGCGCAGCTTACCGGAGCGCACATGCGTAAACGCACCCGCCAGTCCCATGAAGTTGTAGTGATATTCGCCGGTGATCAGACCCACCGCAGCAGGACCGGTACCCTTGTAGGGAATGTGCTGACTCTTGATGCCGGCCATCAAGTTGTAGAGTTCACCGGCGAGATGACCACCGCTGCCGATCCCTGCAGAACCGAAATTGATCGGCTCCTTGGTGGTTTTTGTCCACTGCACAAAATCCTTGGCCGTCTTCGCCGGATGCGAGGGGTTGACCACCAGCAGCAAACCGGCCGCCGTCATCTGACTGATCGGAGTGAAATCATTAACCGGGTGATAAGGCAGTTTGGGAATGATCGCCGCGTTCACAGTATGCTGGTGATAGGGAATGAACAGCGTGTAACCGTCCGGCAATGAATCCTTGGTAATCTCGGCGCCGTTAACGCCGGAAGCGCTGCCGCGATTGTCGACAATCACCTGCTGGTTCCAGACCTTGTTCAGGTGCCCTGCCAGCAACCGGGCCAGAAAATCGGTGGTGCCGCCGGGCGCAGCCGGCGTGATGATACGCACCGGGCGGCTGGGAAAGTCCGCAGCCTGCGACTGGGCCAAGGGAATTGCCAACCCCAGCGCCGCGAGAATAACAGTGAAGCCCTTCACCAAACGAGAATTGTTTCGCATGTTTTGCATGGTTTCCTCCAATTTTTATGGCTTTTAAACCCCGAAGAATACCGCACTGTGGACATCAGTGCACCGCTTAGGCATCATTCAATCTGATATAGCGCCGCGACCCCAAATCGCGGCCGACAATAACAGCATGAGTGGAGACAGCGAATCCGTAATGCCCTGTTGCCAATTATGGAATTGAAGGCAACTTCCGTCTTGCGCATCCCCGCATCCCGTTCATTCAGAAAAATCATTACACCCTTCACACCATCACTAACCGCTGGAGCTTCGTCATGAAAAAAACCGTATTCGCAAGCGCAGCAATGTGCATGCTCGGCGCCACTGCCGCCTTTGCTCAGGCCCCCGCTAACTACCCGGTCAAGACCGTGCGGGTGATCGTGCCCTTTGCACCGGGTGGCGGCTCTGACTTCATTGCCCGCGCCGTGTCACCCTCGCTTTCGAAAGCCATGGGCCAGCAGTTCGTCGTCGACAACCGTCCGGGCGCCGGCAGCACGCTGGGCAGCGAAATCGCACTGAAATCCCCGGCTGACGGTTACACCCTGCTGCTGATCTCGGGCAGCTACACCACGTCGCCCAGCCTCTACAAGAATTTGAAATACGACACGCTGAACGACATGGCGTCAGTGGTGCAGACCGAAAACGGTCCTTACGTGATTTCCGTGCACCCTTCGCTGCCGGCCAAAGACGTCAAACAGCTGGTCGCCATCGCCAAATCCAAACCTGGCCAGCTCAACTACGCCAGCACCGGTAACGGCGGCATCACTCACCTGTCGTCGGAACTGTTTGCGTTGCGTACCGGCATCAAGATCACCCACATCCCGTATAAAGGCACAGGCCCGGGCGTGATCGACACCATCGCCGGCAACACGCAGATGATGGTAGCTGCAGTATCCGCCGTGATCGGCCACATCAACAACGGTCGTCTGAAGGGTCTGGCCGTGTCCTCACCGAAACGTCTGTCGGCGTTGCCGAACACCCCGACGGTGATGGAATCCGGCTACGATTACCAGGTCAACAACTGGCACGGCATCATCGCCCCCAAGGGCACGCCGCGGGCAATCATCGACAAGCTGAATGCCGAAGTGAACAAGGCAATCAAGGATCCGGAATTCGCCAAGAAGATTGCGCTCGACGGCCTCGAGCCTGCGGGCGGCACGCCGGAAGCGTTTGAAACCCTGCTCAAACGCGAAGTCGCCGAGTGGGCGGATGTGGTCAAGGCCGCCAACGTTAAAGCCGACTGATCACCGCGTTACAATAACGTTACCGACGGCCTCGCGGGGCAACCCGCGGGGCCGTTTTGTTTTGAATCCCCCGATTTGTTTTGAACCACCCGGCTTTTGAAACGTGATCCAGTTTCGTAATCTCACCCTTGTCCGCGGCGTACGCGAGCTGATCGCTGAAGCCAGTGTACAAATCCATCCCGGCTGGCGAGTCGGGCTCACCGGCGCCAACGGCAGCGGCAAATCCAGCGTCTTCGCGCTGCTGCGCGGTGAACTGCAGACCGAACGTGGCGACTGTGATATTCCCGCAACCTGGCGCATTGCCTCGGTCGCCCAGGAAACCCCGGCACTCGACACCCCTGCCATCGACTATGTGCTCGACGGCGACACTGAACTGCGCGCGATGGAACGCGAACTGGCTGACGCTGAAACCGCATACGCCGGCGAAACCATCGCCGAGCTGCATGTCCGCCTCGACGATATCGGCGGATACAGCGCCAGAGCCCGCGCGGCCGCGCTGCTCGCCGGACTCGGCTTCGGCGACGCCGAGATCGAACGTCCGGTGCGCGAATTCTCCGGCGGCTGGCGCATGCGCCTCAACCTCGCACAAGCATTGATCTCCCGTGCCGACCTGCTGCTGCTCGATGAACCGACCAACCACCTCGATCTCGACGCCGTGGTCTGGCTCGAGCAATGGCTGTCCGGATTCAAGGGCACACTGGTCGTGGTTTCACATGACCGCGATTTTCTCGACGGCTGCGTGACGCATATCGCCAACATTCAGGCCGCGAAGCTGACGCTCTATACCGGAAATTACTCCGCCTTCGAAGATGCCCGCGCCGCACAACTCGCTGCACAACAGGCAACGTACGAAAAGCAGACGCGCGTCATCGCGCACATGGAATCTTTCGTCGCACGTTTCCGTGCCAAGGCCACCAAGGCGAAGCAGGCGCAAAGCCGCCTGAAAGCGCTGGCGCGCATGGAGCGCATTGCCGCCGCCCATATCGACACACCTTTCGAATTCGCTTTCCCGCAGCCGGAGAGATCACCCAATACATTGATTTATTTAAATAAAATAACAGTGTCTTACGGTGAGCGCACCGTACTGCACGACATTGAAATGACTCTGACGCCGGGCGCACGTATCGGTCTGCTGGGTCCAAACGGCGCCGGCAAATCGACGCTGATCAAACTGCTCGCGGGAGAGCTGCAAGCGTCAGCCGGTCAGCGCAACGAAGGCCGCGGCCTGGTCATCGGTTACTTCGCACAGCACCAGCTGGAACAACTGCGCCCCGATGAATCACCGCTGCAGCATCTGCTGCGACTCGAACCGCAGACGCGCGAACAGGATCTGCGCGATTACCTCGGCGGTTTCGATTTCCGCGGCGCGATGACCGACCGTCCGGTAGCCCCCTTCTCCGGCGGCGAAAAATCACGGCTGGCGCTGGCGCTGCTGGTGCGCCGCAAACCCAACCTGCTGCTACTCGACGAACCGACCAACCATCTCGATCTCGAAATGCGCCAGGCGCTGACCGCAGCGCTCGCTGAATACGAAGGCAGCATGGTGCTGGTCTCACATGACCGCGCGCTGCTGCGTACGGTCTGCGATGATTTCCGTCTGGTCTGCGACGGCAAGGTTGAAGAGTTCGACGGCACCATCGAGGATTACATTGCCTGGCTTGCCGCGCGACGTGCGGCGCATGCCAGCGGCAGCAACACCGCCTTGACACAGGACAAGGCGGCGAGGCGCGAGGCCCGCGAGTCGGCAGCTGCCGACCGTCAGGCGCGTCTGGCCGCGCGCAGGCCCCTAATCAAGGAAGCCGAAAAGCTCAACAAGGATCTGGCGCGCTGGCAGCAGGAAAAACAGCACATTGATGAGCAACTGGCCGATCCGGCGTTTTACGCCAATCCCGATGCCGAAAAATTGCGGATGCTGACGACCCGTCAGCAGGAACTAGCCGCGAGCATTGACGCCGCGGAGCAGCGCTGGCTCGATGTGCACACGGAACTGGAAACCATCGGCGAGGCCTGAGCCCTCCCGCCGGCATCAGCGCGTGATGACGACCTTCTGGTAAAGCCCGCCGAAAAACGTGCGTTTTCCGAGCTTTGCCGGATTGACCGAAGCCGGCATCCAGGCAGTGATCTCACGCCGCCACAAATCCATTGCAAACGGTTCCAGCCATTTGAGCACCGGCATCATCAGGTAACGGAAGGGATTCATCCAGTGCGGCCGGTGATAATCAACAAAAATCACCTTGCCGCCTGGTTTGACTACACGCAGCGCCTCGGCCACGGTCTTTACACGCACCGCTTCCGGCATTTCGTGCAGCAGGAAAAACAGCACCACGTAATCGTATGCGGCATCGGCAAAAACCAGATCGCCGGAATCCTGGTGATGCACCGCTACCCGCGGATGGCCATTGATCTTGCGCTTGAGATTGTCGATCTGCACCGGCGCGACATCCGCCACGTCCAGCGTGCCCTGCGGGCCGAGCTGGCGCGCGAGCATTTCCGTGAAATCACCGTAGACGCAAGCCACCTGCAGCATCCTGCCGGCCACCGGCGCATTCAGTTCGCGGAACACCGAATCGCGCAGCCGGTTGTAATTGCCCCACAGGATCAGGTTGACCAGCCACTGCCGTTCAAATACGCGCACCGCATTCGGATGCACATAAGCCCACCAGTAGGTCTGTTCGAGATAACGAGGCATTGCCACCGGCGCCTTCAGCACCTGCGCCTGTGCAGACACAGCGGCACCCTCCCCGTCGACACGGCGGGCGGCAACTGCTTTCGTCATTTCAGATCCTTAAGAGGAAATAACCCGTGGCCACAGTACCCGCCGCTGCCGCCAGATACACGGCTACGGCAACCAGACCGTCCGCACGCACGCCGAAATCATGGAGCGTGACCCGCAGCCGGTGCGCGGCATGCCACAACATCAGGAAGAGTATACCGAAGACCAACAGCCGTCCGAACCAGTGACCGGCAAAACCACGAAGATTGTCGTAGGACAGCAGGCCGGGCATCACACCGAAGGCTGGCAACAGCGTCAGCAGCAGCAACACCGGGGTCAGGAAAGCCGTGACCGTACCCCCTGCAGCGAACAGCCCCCAGACAATCGGCTTGTTGGATTTGGCCATGTCAGAACACTCCCGCAAGAAACAGCACCGCGACTGAAGCCACCAGCCATCCGGCGTAATGCGCAGCAACAATTACCGCGCCCGGCAGAAAGTTCTCGCCGATCTGCACCGGCATCGCCTTCGGCGTGACGTTGAACCAGGACGTCGAGTGATAAACCGCAAACACCAGAATCAGCAACTGCAGCGCCACGCCAGCGGGTCTTGTCAGATTGGCCAGGAAAACTTCCCAGGCCTCGCGCCCCTGGGACAGGCGCATCAGCGCCATGATAAGGATCAGCGCATGCAGGCCGATGAACACGCATGTGACCTCGCGCGCCATGTAACGCAAATAACGCGGGCTGCGGAAAAACCAGCCGTAGCGGGAGACTTCACGCACATAGGGTTTGCCGTGGGCACTCATTTTTTGCTCCCGGGCAGCAGGTGCTCCTGATACCAGTCGACGGTGCTCTTGATCTTGACCTGCTGCAGCGCGCCCGCCGGATCGACATGTTCCGGACAGACTTCCGAGCAGGCGCCGACGAAGGAGCACTCCCAGACGCCCTCATTCGAAGCGATTTCCTGCTGCCGTTCCTCCCGGCCGCTGTCGCGCGAATCTTCATTGTAGCGGTGCGCCAGCGTAATCGCCGCAGGCCCGATGAATTTCGGCACCAGGCCGTATTCCGGACAGGCGGCGTAACAGAGCATGCAGTTGATGCACAGAGTGTATTGTTTGTAGCGCTTCAATTCAGCGGGTGACTGCCAGAATTCGCCGGCCTCGACCGGCTGATCCTCTTTCGGTATCAGGTAGGGCTTGACCCGTTTGAGCTTTGTCACGAAATCATCAATCACCGTCACCAGATCGCGCTGGATCGGAAAATGCGCCAGCGGCTCAACGCGGATTACGCCCTCGTACTCGCGCAGGAAAGCCTTGCAGGCCAGCTTGGGTTCGCCGTTGATCATCATGCCGCAGCTGCCGCAGACAGCCATGTGACAGGACCAGCGGTAGCTCAGCGTCGGATCAATGCTTTCCTTGACGTGATTCAGCGCATCGAGCACCACCCACTCGTTCATGCACGGCACGCTGTAACGCTGGAAGCGCGGCTCGCTGTCCGTTTCCGGATTGAAGCGCAGCACCTCGAGCTCGACGATGCGTTCGCTCATTTCTGTTCTCCCGCACTCTTATCCCCAGAGTAGTCTCGTACTCCCGGTGGTGACCGCGTGATCACCACATCCGAATAACCGATTTCGGGCGGATGATCGCCACGATAACGCGCCAGCGAGTGGCGCAGATATTTCTGATCGTCACGCGCGATGAAATCCAGCCGCTGGTGGGCACCGCGCGATTCCCGGCGCTCCAGCGCACTGACCGTCACCGCCTCGGCGCAGTCCAGCATCGCACCCAGCTCCAGGGCCTGCAGCAGATCAGTATTGTAGACATTGGTCTTGTCATGCAGCTCGATGCGGGCATAACGTTTGCGCAGCGCGGACAACGTTGCGCAGGCCTTTTGCAGACCTTCACCGCTGCGGTAAATGCCGGCGTGTTCTTCCATCGTTGCCATCATTTCCTTGCGCACGCCGGCAATGGTTTCCGTGCCACCCGTGCGGTTGAACAGTTCGCGTAGTCTCGCCTGTGCCGCGTTCGCACCCGCAGTCACCGCCGCCTCGTTGGCCGCACCAGCACCCCGATCCAGATGTTCCAGCGCGCTCAAAGCCGCGCGCCGCCCGAACACCAGCAGCTCGGTCAGTGAATTCGAACCCAGACGGTTGGCGCCGTTGATGCTGACACAGGCACACTCACCGGCTGCATACAGTCCTTTCAGCGAGGTTGCCGCTTTGATGTCGGTATCGATGCCGCCCATCATGTAATGCACCACCGGCCGCACCGGAACCGGATCGGTCACCGGATCGACGCCGAGATAACTCGTCGCCATATCGCGCACCAGCGGCAGGCGTTCATTGATTTTTTTCTCACCGAGATGGCGCAGGTCGAGCATCATGCAATCGCCCCAGCGCGTCGGTACCATATTGCCCTTCTTCTGCTCATGCCAGAACGCCTGGCTCACGCGATCGCGCGGCCCCAGTTCCATGGTCTTCAGCACCGGCTGGCCGACGGGCGTCTCCGGCCCCATGCCGTAGTCCTGCAAAAAGCGGCGACCGTTTTTATTAACCAGAATGCCGCCCTCGCCGCGGCAGGCTTCGGTCAGCAGGGTTCCGGTATTGGGCAGGCCAGTCGGGTGGTACTGCACAAATTCCATGTCCTTCAGCGCCACGCCGGCACGGTAGGCCAGCGCCATGCCGTCGCCGGTCTTGATAGCGCCGTTGGTGGTGAAGGGGAACATCCGCCCCGCGCCGCCGCCGGCAATGATGACCGCATCAGCGCGGATGAATTTCATCTGCCCGCTGCGCATTTCGATCGCGGTAAAGCCGCGGCAATGATCGTCTTCCACGATGAGGTCGGTCACGTAGTATTCATCAAAGCGCTGGATCGACGGAAACTTCAGCGAGGTCTGGAACAGTGTGTGCAGGATGTGGAAGCCGGATTTGTCGGCCGCAAACCAGGTGCGCTGCTTTTTCATGCCGCCGAACGGGCGAACCGCCACCGAGCCGTTGGCCTCGCGGCTCCACGGACAGCCCCAGTGTTCGAGTTGCAGCAACTCCTTGGGCGCTTCACGGATGAAGTAGTCGACCGCATCCTGATCGGACAGCCAGTCACCGCCGCCGACCGTATCGTGGAAGTGATGATCCAGGCTGTCATCGGACTTGATCACCCCCGCGGCACCGCCCTCCGCGGCGCAGGTATGACTGCGCATCGGATACACCTTGGATACCAGTGCGATCTTCAGTGAAGGCCGCGTTTCAGCCAGTGCAATTGCGGCACGCAAGCCCGCGCCACCGGCACCCAGAACGGCAACGTCCGTTTTTATGATTTCCACTGCACCCGCTCCCGAGTTTTCCGGCCGCAACCGCCCGGTTCTTGTTCGTTAGCCCGTAGATTAAGCGGGGCCAATTCCGGTTTGTTTGACTTAGATTAAGTATTGGCCATGCGCACCGCCACCAGCCCCTGCACCGCTATACTTCAGGGGTGCCGCCCGCGCCCGGCGTTCAGGCTGCAGACTATCACCAATAACGGAAAGACCATCAGACATGAGTTCAGCACCGATCCGACTGGGATTGCTGGGTTTCGGCGAGGCCGCCGCACGCCTGGCAAAGGATTTCTCGCAAGCAGGATTCACCGACATCGTCGCCTACAGCCGCAGCGGCGCCAAAGCACAGCCGGGTGACCCCCTGCATCAGCGCGCCGAAGCGGCAGGCGTCAAACTGGTCAAGACCGTCGGCACCCTGGCCAAGAAATCCGACCTGATCCTGGCGCTGACCCCCGGCAAATCCGCGCTGCCCGCACTGAAAAAGATCCGCAAATACCTGCGGCCCGATCACCTTTACGTTGATGCCAGCAGCAACTCCGCGCACAACATGGAAAAAGCCGCCGAGATCGTCGGCAGCGCCGCCAAATTTGTCGATTCGTCCATCATGGGCCCGGTGGACATCCTCGGCCTGAAAGTACCCTTTGTCGCCAGCGGACCGCATGCCGCCGAATTCCGCGACCGCATGACACCTCACGGCATGGTGATCACCGTGGTCGGCAACAATCCCGGCGATGCCAGCGCCATGAAGCTGATCCGCAGCGTGCTGATGAAGGGTCTCGCCATGCTGCTCCTTGAAACCATGGAAGCCGCGCAGCGCCGCAACATCCTCGACGCGGTGATCGAAGATTCATCGGCCACCTTCAACGACATCCCGTTCCAGAAAATCATCAAACGTTATGTCGGCGGCACCGCGGTGCACTGTGAACGTCGGATCCATGAAATGAAGGAATGCCTGGAACTGCTGCATGACATGAAGTCCACCGACCGCGCCACCAAAAGCACCATCGCGATGCTGCGCGAAATGGTCAAAATGGGCATGCCACAGAAGTTCACCAGTGAGCCGGACAGCATCCATCCGGTCATCGACGCTCTGATCGCCGCACGCGACGGCACAAAGCCGGCCTAACCCAAACCCGGATGGCACATACCCACGCCCACCACGGTCACGGCCATGACCACCCCGGTCAAGGCCATGGTCACGGGCGCGCTTTCGGCATTGGCATCGCGCTGAATCTGGGTTTCGTGCTGGTGGAAGCCTGGTACGGCTGGAAAACGGGGTCGCTCGCCCTGCTTGCCGATGCGGCACACAATCTCGGCGACGTGGGCGGACTGATCCTCGCGTGGATGGCGTATGCGGCGGCAAAACTGCGGCCCAGTGAGCACAAGACCTACGGCTGGCAGCGCGGTTCCATACTCGCCAGCTTCGTCAACGCAGCCGTCCTGCTGATCGCCATGGGTTCACTGGGCTGGGAAGCCATCCAGCGTCTGCAGCAACCGGCGCCGATCGCCGCCGGAACGGTGATGATCGTCGCCGCCATCGGCGTGCTGATCAATGGCGCCACCGCAGCGTTGTTCATTTCCGGCGGCAAGACCGACCTGAACATCCGCGGCGCCTTCCTGCACATGGCCACCGATGCGCTCGTATCGGTCGGCGTCATCATCGCCGGCGCCCTCTATCTATGGCAGGGCTGGGCTTGGATTGATCCGCTGGCGAGCATCATCATCGCCATCGTCGTGATCTTCGGCACCTGGTCGCTGTTCCGCCAGTCCCTGCACCTGCTGTTCGACGGCGTACCCGAGCACATCAGCGTGCCCAAGGTGCGCGAGTCGCTCGCCGCTATCTCCGGGGTCGCTTCGGTGCACGACCTGCATGTGTGGGCGATGAGTACTGCGGAGCCCGCGCTGACGGCGCATCTGGTGGTGCGCGGCGAGCGCACCGCCGACGGCATTCTGCGGGACGCGCAGGTCGTGCTGCACGAACGCTTCGGCATTCACCACGTGACGTTGCAACTCGAGGCCGAGGCCTGCGCCGAACACTGCGCCAGCGAGACTGCGCCGCACTGAGCCATGCCTGACCGCCCGCGGCTGTTCTCGGCAATGATCGCGTTCGCTTACGTCACCGCAATGTGGCGACGCGAAGACTGGACCGGCGCTCTGGCTTTGCTGGTTCCACTCGCAGTTCCGCTGGGCATGATCTGGTACGCCGGAAGCCTCAGCCGCCTCAAATTCACGGGCTGGGCCGGCAAGCGCTTCGACCGGCCGATGCCGCCGGCCGCAATCCGCGTTCTGGGCTGGGTGCTGCTGCTTATTCCGGCGGCAGTCATGCTCGCGCTGCGCCTGCGCATCCTCTGAAGCGGACGGCGGCAACGGTGACCCTCGAAGTCATGCTGGCCGTCCTTCTGGGCGCTCTGCTGCATGCGTCATGGAACGCCCTCGTCCGCAGCAGCAGCGACCGCACGCTGGACATGGTGCTGGTGGTCAGCGGCGCCGCCGTCATCACCGGGTGTCTGCTGCCGTTTGCGCCGCTTCCTGCCTCAGCGAGTTGGCCCTACCTGATCGCCTCGGGACTGATTCACGTGGCCTATTTCACGCTGGTCGGGCTGTCCTACCGCCATGGCGAACTCAGCTTCGCCTACCCCCTGATGCGCGGTTCGGCACCGGTGTTTTCGGCAATCGCCGCGGCCGCGCTCCTTGCCGAATGGCCGGGCACCGGCGGCTTGTTGGGCGTGCTGCTGATCTGCAGCGGCGTCATACTGCTGGCCGCCGATTCCTGGCGCAACGGCCGGCTCAACCGCCACGCCACCCTGTTCGCGTTGACGACCGCAGGAACCATCGTGATCTACACGCTGGTTGACGGCGTCGGCGCACGCCTGTCGGGAAACGCCGCGGTTTACACCGGCTGGGTATTCTTGCTGACCGCCATCCCCCTGCTCGCATTGTTTACGGCCATCAACGGCCGGCGCACTACCGTCTATCTGCAGAAAAACTGGAAGCGCGGCCTGCTCGGCGGCGCCTGCACGCTCGGCTCCTATGCACTGGCGCTGTGGGCGATGACGAAGGCGCCCATTGCGCTGGTCGCGGCGTTACGTGAGACCTCGGTTGTGTTCGGCGCCATCATCGCGGCAACCCTGCTCCATGAACCGGTCAGCCGCAGCCGCTGGCTGGCGATCCTGGTGGTCCTCGCAGGGGCAGTCGCCATCAAAATCGCCTGATCGCGAAATGGCAAGGAACCCCGCGAATGACTACGATGTCTTAGCGCCATCAACCGTTTCGAAAGTGGCAGCAGGATCCGCAATTCGCGCCGGCGCTGGTGAAGGCCGAGGAACGCCTATACGCGGCGGCGCTGCAGGTGGACCAGAAAAAGCCCGCGGCAGCTGCCTGCTGAACTTGAAGATGCGCGAAAGTTGCTGAACAGCCCCGGCAGCAGCGCCGGAGCCCGGTGGCAGCGGCACGCCGACCTCTGTTTGGCGAAGCGCAGCATCCGCTTCCTGCGCCCACACCGGACCGGCGCAGTGTCATGGCGATCAGCCCTGCTTCAGATCAGTCACTGAGCCGCATGCCCAGCGCAGCAGCCTGTCGCGCTTCGAAGGCCTTGCGCGCCGCATCGTGCTGCTGGCCGATGATGCCGCCGCGCACTGTCCGGGGACCGACCGACTTGAACAGCACGCGCCAGCTCTCCGGCAGCCGGTCACCGTCTGCCGGCGCGAGCCACAGGCGGAACAGCAAACGCTTCTGCGCCTGCTCATCGTAGTCCTTGAAATCGGTACGCGAGTGCAGCGTGACATGGCTGTTGATGATCTGCAGATCACCCGGCTGCAGCCACATGTTGTGCGCGAGATCAGGGCGCCGCACCAGCGCGTCAAACGCCTCCAACGCATTCCATTGCTTTTTTGACAGCTGCGGCACGCCTTCGATTTTCTGGGCCGACGTCACACGATTGCGGTTCCATTTGCTGCAGAGCCGGCCGTCCACCGCATCAAAAACCGGATGCGGATACGACGGTGCCTCGTCCGGCGCCTGCTCGCCCTGCCGGCTGAAATGGATCGGCTCATGCAGCAGGTCGGCGAGATCCGGATGCTCACGCTGCATCGCGTGGTAGGCCGCCACCGAGCTGGTGGTAATGCTCATGCCGCCTTCAGCCGCACGGTTATAGCAGCTCAGCACCACAACATCCGTCGAGTCGGTGTGAAAATCGAGTTCGGCATTGGTGTTGTAACCACGTCCGGTACCGGTGCGGTAGGTATTGCCGGCGTCACGCACCGCAGAAATATAGTGGCTCGCCTTGCCCTGCGGACGGCCAACGCCGAAATGCAGACCGATGCCCCAGGTCAACAGTTCGAAATCCTTTTCGTCGAGGCCTTCGCGCGGCAAGCCGCGCACCAGCGCGACACCAAGACCTCGCTGCATTTCATCAAACGCGGCTTTCAGCACCGGATAAGCACTGCCGAGATCGAAGTCATCGCGCGAATAATCAAAATGCGATTTGTCGCGATCCAGCGCTTTAGCCAGCGCCGCGACCAGATCGCAGCGCGCACGGTCACCCAGCGTAAAAACCCAGCGCCGGTCGGCGTCGAATTCCGCTGCGGTCCATGCAGCGGGCGTGTCCTTCAGTGGATAGGCCATCAGAAATCCGGAAATCCGCTTTAAAAACGCAGTGTAAAAACAAAGGGCGCAGCGTCAATGACGTTGCGCCCGTGATGCGTGAAACCGTTTCAGGCGATCTGCGCCATCTGGAATTCGCTCTTGCTCGCCGAGCAATCGGGGCAATACCAGGTTTCCGGCACGTCTTCCCAAGGCGTACCCGGCGCAACACCTTCATCCGGCATGCCCTTGGCTTCGTCATACACAAACGCGCACAACATGCACTGCCACACGCGCGTGCCCGGCGTCTGACTGAGCGCCTG
>JAURHM010000055.1 GCA_030833315.1 Burkholderiales bacterium | reverse complement strand
CGATCTTCCTGCACCCGATGATGATCAACAACGAGCGCTTGAAGCAGTATTACCTGATCAACCTCTGCGGCAACCCTTTCGATACCGCGATTGCGGCCTCGCACCTGATCTACGGCGGCGTGCTCGATGCCTTCCCCAAACTGGAATTCAGCCTGCCGCATGCCGGCGGTGCCCTCACCGGCATCCGCGGACGCCTGGACCGCGGTTTCTACACGCGTCCGGAATGCAAAACCATCAGCAAACCGCCGTCGAGCTACCTCAAGCGTTTCACCTACGACACCATCACCTACAACGAAGACCAGCTGGAAGAACTGATCAAGCTGGTAGGCATCGACCGCATCCTCGTCGGCAGCGATTACTGCTTCGATATTGCCTATGAAGAGCCGGTCAAGTTCGTGCATGGCGTCAAATCACTGACCACCGAGCAGAAAGACCAGATCCTCTGGAACAACGCGGCGAAGCTGCTGAGCCTGTAACCATCAACCACCATCCGCCCTCCGGTGAAAGCCGGCGCGGGATTGAAAAAATCACCCGCGATGCCCCCGGATTCTCCTCCAGGGGGACTGTTTTTTTGTGGGCGTAATCCGCGCTTTCAAGGCATCTTGCAGGCCACCAATCGTACTGTTTATAATACGAATAATCGCATTTTAAATCGTATGGTTAAAACATGAACACGATTTCCGCCAATGATCTCAAAACCAAAGGTGTGGGGGCGATCGAACAAGCGCTCGCAGATCAACCGGAAGCCTCTGTTACGGTCCGGGGACAGGTGAAATACGTGGTGATGAGCCAGGAGCACTATGCGCATCTGCGCGAATGCGAACTGGAAGCGGCGCTGGCTGAGACGAAGACGGATCTCGCAGCAGGTCGCTTCGTCAAGGAATCTGTGGAAGCCCATCTGAAGCGACTGGCCAAACTGGCGGTGTAAGGCCGCGTCTATCCCATGGCCTGGCAACTGGTTTTTACCGAGCAATACAACCGGCGCGCCGCCCGCTTTTTGCGACCCCACCCCGACACGCGGGGCCAATATGTCAAAACGCTGAAGTTGCTGGAAGCCAATCCCCACCACCCTTCTTTACGACTGCATGCCCTTAAAGGGAGGCTTTCAGGATTGCACAGCGTGTCCATTAATCTGAGTTACAGAATTACGCTGGAGATGATGATTACGGAATCCGAAATTGTACTGATCAACATCGGTGATCACGACGCTGTTTATTTTTAGTGAATGGCTCTGCATATCGGATCACAAAAAAAACGCCGCATCAGCGGCGTTTTTTATTGCGCTTGAAAACTCTTATCCGTCGACTTTCATATTCGCCGCCTTCGCCACCTTGGTCCAGCGCGCGATCTCGTTGCGCATGTGCGCTGCCAAGCGATCAGGCGGTGTGCCGATGAGTTCCACGCCCAAAACTGCCGCGCGGTCCTTGAAATCCTGCAGCGCGAGGATGCGCACCGTCTCGGCATTGAGTTTGGCGATGATGTCCTTGCCGGTACCGGCCGGCGCATAAAAGCCGTACCAGGTATCGAAGTCGATCGGATAACCCTGCTCGGCCATGGTCGGAATTTCCGGCGCCAGCGGCGCGCGCTTGGTGCTGGCGGTGGCCAGGCCGCGCAGCTTGCCGGTCTTGATGTGTTGCAGCGGCAGCAGGATGATGTTGAAGCCCACCGACACCTCGCCCGACAGCAGTGCGGTATGCAAAGGCGCTGCGCCCTTGAACGGGATATGCACCATGTCCACGCCGGTCAGTTGCTTCAACTGCTCCAGTCCGAAATGCTGGCCGCTGCCGTTGCTGGGCGAGCCGAAGGTGATCTGGCCCGGCTTCGATTTGGCCAGCGCAATCAGCTCCTTGACGTTTTTGACCGGCACCGAGGGATGCACCACCAGCAGATTCGGCTGGGAGGCCACCAGCGAGATCGGCTCGAAATCCTTCATCGCGTCATAGGGCATCTTCGGATACAGCGCCACACTCAGCGCCTGCGGTCCGATGCCGCCCATCAGCAGCGTGTAGCCGTCCGGGGCCGACTTGGCCACCGCATCGGAACCGATATTGCCGTTGGCGCCTGAGCGGTTCTCCACCAGGAACTGCTGCCCCAGTGTATCGGTCAGTCGCATGCCGATGTTTCTCGCCATGAAGTCATAACCGCCGCCGGCCGGAAACGGCGCAATGATGCGTACCGCACGCGTCGGATACGCCGTCTGCGCCAGCGTCGCCGCGGGCAGGCAGGCCGCAGCAGTCGCAGCCGCGGTCAGGGAAACTTGCAGCCAGTGTCGCAGAGTCATCGTTATATCCTATTGATTTTATTAATTTATTTTGAAAGGTGCTTATTGAAGAAGGCGACGCTCAGCTCCAGCGCGCGGTCCGCCTCGGGCTTGCTGTAGGTGCGCCCGCCATGCCGCGCGAAGGCGTGATCGGCGCCGGGATATTTGTGGATCTCCACCAGCGGATTCGGCGACAGCCGCCGCTCCAGCAGCTCATTCACCTCCGCCTGCACCCAGCGGTCCTTCATCGCCATGTGCAGCATGAACGGCCTGTGCAGATTGCCGACTTCACGGATGTTGTGTTCGATATAGGTGCCGTAATAAGCCACCGCACAATCGATGTCGGTGCGACAGCACAGCAGGTAACAAAGTTTGCCGCCCAGGCAATAACCCACCGCCCCAACCTTGCCGTTGCATTCCGGCAAGGTCGCGATGTGTTTGACTGTGTCTTCCATGTCGCGCACGCCGAGGTCGTAATCAAAGTCGTAATACAGATCAAAAGCTTTTTTGACGTCTTCGGGGTTTCGGTCCGACAGCTCGACACCGGGTTCCTGCCGCCAGAACAGATCCGGCACAAAACACACGAATCCCGCTTCTGCGAATTCATGTGCGTGGGTGCGCATGGTGTCGTTGACGCCCCAGATTTCCATGATCGCGACAATTGCGCCCTTGGGCGGGCCGTCGGGTACCGCAAGATAACCGCCCATCAAGCCATCGCGCAGCGGCACCTGGATATTGCGAGTCTGCATATTGCTTCTGCCTTTATTGAACGGTGATGCCGGCGGCCTTCACTACCGGCCCCCACTTCGCCACTTCCTCGCGCAGCATTGTGACGAACTCCTCCGGCGAGGAACCGATGGCTTCCACCGCCAGCGCATTGAAGCGCTCCTTGGTTTCCGGGAGTTCCATCGCGCGCAGCATGTCCTTGTGCAACCGTGCCGAGATCGGTTTGGGCAGCCCCTTCGGAGCGGACAGACTGTACCAGCCTGCGATGCTGAACTTCAGGCCGCTCTCCGCCACCGTCGGCAGATCGGGCATCAGGCTCGAGCGTTTATCACCACCCACCGCCAGCGCGCGCAGCCGGTTGGATTTGATATGCGGCAGCGCCGACGACAATCCGTTGAACATCGTGTTCACCTCACCGGCCAGCAAGGCCGCCATGCCGGGGCCCGCACCTTTGTAAGGCACATGGGTGATACGAATGCCCGCAGCCACATTCAGCAACTCGCTGGCCATATGGATACCGGTGCCGTTGCCGCCGGAAGCGAAGTTGAGCTTGCCCGGCTGCGACTTGGCCAGCGTGACCAGTTCCTTGACTGTTTTGACCGGCAGCGACGGATGCGCCAGCAACACATAAGGCGATGCGGCAACCAGCGAGATGTGCGCGAAATCGCGCACCGGATCATAGGGAACCGACTTCACCAGATTGGGCACAATCGACAGCGGCCCCGAGAAGCCGAACAGCAGCGTGTAACCGTCGGGTATCGCCTTGGCGACGATTTCGGTGCCAATCAGTCCGGCAGCACCCGCACGGTTGTCGATAACAATCTGCTTACCGAGAAATTCGGCCATCGGCGTGGACACTGCTCGGGCAATCACGTCGTTGGGGCCGCCGGGAGACGAAGGCGCGATCATGCGGATCGGCCGCTCGGGATATCGGGTTGTGTTTTGCGCGGCAGCACTGAAACAGGCGGCCACACCCAGCACAGCGGCGGCCATGCGCAGTTGGTGATTCATCAGACTTCTCCTCAGGGATGACGGCTGGATGCCGTCATTTTTTATGTCATTACAGCCCCGGTCAACATCCGGGGCTGCGACGTTTTAATCCGCCTTCATCTTGCGCTCCTTGATCACGCGCGCGAATTTCTTCAGCTCGTTATCCAGAAATGTGCCCAGCTGTTCCGGCGTGCTGCCGATGGCGTCAATGCCTTCATCCGCAAAACGGCGTGCCAGCTCCGGACCCTGCACCGCTTTGACGAAATGCTGGTTCAGCGTATTGATGATGTCGCGGGGCGTGCCTTTCGGCGCTGCAAATGCGAACCATGCACTGAACTCATAACCGGGCAGCACATCGGCAATCGGCGGCACACCGGGCAATGCCGGGCTGGGCTTGAGGCTGGTCACGCCCAATGCGCGCAGACGCCCCGCTTTAACGAAGCCGGTCGCACCAGCCAGTCCGGAAAAAGCCACACCCACTTCACCACTGACCGCGGCAGTGAGCGCCGGACCACCCCCCTTGTATTGCACGACGGCGATTTCAGTCTTGGCCAGGAAATTGAAAAGCTCACCGGCAATATGCGGATTGGTGCCCGTGCCCGCGCCGCCGTAATTCAGCGTGCCGGGGCGCGCCTTGGCCAGTGCGATCAGTTCCTTGACGTTACGCGCCGGCACTGAAGGATGCACGCTGACAAACGACGGCGTCGAGGCCAGTAGCGAGATCGGTGCGAAATCAGTCAGTGCGTCATAGGGCACTTTACTGAACATCAGTGTATTGGTGACCAGCGGCGTGGTGTTGATCAGCAGGGTATAGCCATCGGGTTTGGATTGCGCCACAAAACCCGTTCCGATGATGCCGGAGGCGCCAACGCGGTTCTCCATGATGACCTGCTGACCGATGGATTGCGTTGCAATCGGCCCCACCAGCCGCGCCACGACATCCACGGTGCCGCCCGGCGGAAAGGGAATGATCACGCGCACCGGACGCTCCGGGTATTTGGCAGTCTGGGCCAGTGCCGGCGCGCTCGCAGCGAGTCCCAGCAACAGTGCTGCGGCGTAATAGGTGGCGTTACTGCGTTTGGTGTTCATGAATCTCCTCCGGATCAATGTTTTGTCAGCGGGCGGCAATCTGGAATTTTTATTGTGCGCCAGACCAACCGGCATGATAACCGGCCCGGCGATGAATCGAAACTCAGCTCTTGGTTTGCTTTGCCTCCGACCAAGCCGGCGTATCAAACAGCTGCAGCAGGAAATCGACAAACACCCGCAGCTTTGGCGCAACGCGGCCCTGTCGCGGGAATACGACCGAAATGTCATAACCCTCGGTCTGATAAGAGCCCAATACCGCGACCAGCTCACCGCTTTCCAGATAAGGCCTGACATAGTATTCCGCAAGCTGGATGATGCCCTGACCGGCCAGTGCGGCGACCACCAGCGCATCGCCGCTGTTGAAGGTCATCGAGCCGTTGATTGGCACCTGTCGCTTGACGCCATCCACCGTGAAGCGCCATTCACGGATACGCCCGTTACGCGGCCGCCGGTAAGCGAGGCAATCATGCGCAGAAAGCGATTCGGGTGATTCCGGCGTGCCCCGCTTCTCCAGATAGCCGGGCGACGCACAGATGACATAACGCGTCGATGCCAGACGGCGCGCCGCCAGCCTGGACCCCTGCAGTTCACCCACCTGCACCGACACATCGACTTCGTTGTCAATGGTGAAGGGCACGAAATCACTGAAGGTCACATCCAGCGATATTGCGGGATACCGTCGCGCGAATTCGGACAGATGGGGAACAATCCACAAGCGGCCGATGGTCGACGGCATGCTCACGCGCAGCCGGCCACGGGGCTCGCGGCTGGCGCGCCCCGCCATCAACTCCGCCTCTTCCAGATCCGCAGCAATCTGCTTGCAACGGAAGTAGAACTCCGAACCCTCCGAGGTCAGCGACAGCTTGCGGGTGGTCCGGTTCAGCAGCCGCATCTCCAGCTTGCCTTCGAGACGCGCCAAAGATGCGCTGACGGCAGCGGTCGAGATGCCCATGGCTCTTGCAGCGGCGCTGAGTGATCCGGCTTCGGCCACCTTCAGAAAAACGAAAATGTTGTGCAGGCTGTCCATGGTGACCCGGTGCAAAACCCCACAATTGTTAACAAAATTATTAATAGTGATTCTAAGCCGGTTTTAGCCTTGATTTGGGTCGTATTCACTAAAATCGAACCGAAATCTGCGCCCCAGCCCCAAAACAAATTTACGGGGCCACCGTAAATCAAGCCCAACCGAAAGGAAAACATGCCGATCAGTCTGCGTGGCGTCATGCAAAGCCCGGTCACACCGCTGAAGGACGACTTCAGTCTGGATGTGCCGACCTATGAAAAGCTGGTCGATTTCCATGTCCGCACCGGTGCGACCGCCATTTCCTGGCCGCATCACAAGGGCGAGTCGCTCAACCTGACGATGCAGGAACGCAAAATGGGCGCCGAGGCTACGGTCAAAGCCGTCGGCGGCCGCGTGCCGGTGTCGATCCACGTCAGCTCGCTGGCGGTGGAAGACGCGATGGAACTCGCGCAGCACGCCCAGAAAATCGGCGCCGACGCGATCATTGCCATCACCCCCTACTTCTGGGCGCCTTCTCCCGAAGCGATCTACGACTACTTCGTGCGCCTCGGCACCTCGATCGATCTGCCGATGATCGCCTACAACTCCCCCGCCTATCTCGAAGGCGTGGAAATCAACGGCCCGCTGATTGAACGACTGCTGCGACGCCTGCCCAATCTGATCGCAATGAAGGAAGCCAGCTTCAACAGCGAGAAATTCATGGAAATCTCCAGGGCCGCCCTGAAAGTGCGCCCGGACTTCTCCATTGTTGCCGGTGTCGAGTTCCTTGCGCCCTCCGTGCCGCTGGGCTGCGTGGGCTCTTATTCCTCAGCCGGTGCGATCTGCCCGAACCTGTGCACCCGTCTGTTCGATGCCTGCATCAACGGCCGCAGTGCTGAAGCCCGCGAACTGCAATTCAAACTCGCACGGCTCTGGGATCTGTTCCGCGACCAATACCCGTCGTCACTCAAGGGCGGCATGGTGGTCATGGGGCGTCCGGTCGGCCCCACGCGTCCGCCGCTGCCTACCGCGACAAAGGAACGCCAGGCCTATATCGCCAAGCAGCTCGAAGAGCTCGGCATCATGGACACCGAGCCGCACGGCTGGTAACCAGACCATCAAGAGGATTGCGACACAATGAGCACATTCAAACCGGGCCTGGTTCACACCCCCGTCACACCGTTCACTGCCGACCAGAAAATCGATTTCAAAACATTTGAAAAGGTCATCGACTTTCATCTGAAACACGGTGCTGAAGCGCTGGCCGTGCAGATGCATGCCGGCGAATCCGTCAGTCTCACCGATGCGGAGCAGCGCAACACGCTCGAATTCGTCATCAAACAGGTCAACGGCCGCGTGCCGGTGATCGCCCATGTCAGTGACTCCGGCACCGGAATCGCCGTCGACCGCGCCCGCAATGCCGAGCGCGCCGGCGCTGCCGCCGTCATCGCCACATCGACCTACTACTGGACGCCACCGTCGCCGATGGTGTTTGAGCATATCTCCCAGATCGGCGCCTCTGTCGGCATCCCCTTCTACCTGCTCTATACGCCGGATGAGATGGGCGGCACCCACCACATCAACACTGATATGGTGATGAAGCTGATCGACAAGTTGCCGAACTTCAGCGGCGTCGTCGATGTCAGCCACGACTGGCAGTTCATGATCAACATCGTGTCCAACGCCTGGCGCAAAAACCCGGCCTTCCAGCTGCTCGCCGGCAGCGAATACATGGTATCCGCCGGTGCAGTCGGCGCCTCCAGTGTCTTTACTTCACTGTCAGCCGTCGCACCCCGCCTGGTGAAATCGCTCCATGACATCTGTCGCACCGAGAGATACTTTGATGCGCGCGCCATGCAGGAAGACCTGACGGCGCTCTACCAGATCGTCAAACGCGCCGGTGATGGCGGCCTCAAGGGCGCGATGCGTGCCCGCGGCCGTGATTGCGGTCAGCCGCGCGCGCCGCTGGATCCGCTGCAAGCAGAAGGCTATGCCACGCTGGTCGCAGAAATGGAAAAACTGCCGTTCATGGCAAAAGAACCACAGGGCTGGTCCTAAAAAAAGCATCAGGAGGAAAGTATGATGAGCCGCAATATCCTTCAAGTCGTCGGCGCTCTGCTGCTGGGTCTGTCCGGATGGGCTGCCGCACAACACTATCCGGATCGCCCGATCCGGATCGTCGTGCCTCAAGCCGCCGGCGGCTCCATGGATACCAATGCACGGGCGATGTCTGAATACATCGTCCGTGAAATCGGCCAGAACATCGTCATCGAGAACCGCGGCGGCGCCAACGGCATCCTTGCCGGCGAAATGGTCGCGCGGGCATCCCCCAACGGCTATACCGTTCTCTACACCTCAAACTCGATCATCAACAACCAGCTGGTGCATGCCAAGCCACCCTTCGATGTCCTGAAGGATTTCGCGCCGATCACCAATGTCGGCAAACTGCCGGGCTACCTCATCCTGGTGAACGCCCAGGTGCCCGTGCAGTCCTTCAAGGAACTGCTCGACCTCGGCAAGAATGCAGCAACTCCGGTTCGCTACGGTTCCGGCGGCATGGGCAACAGCCAGCACCTGCTCGGGCAACTGATCAATTCCAAAACCGGCACCAAATACCTGCTCGAGCCCCACATGGGACTGCCAATTGCCGCGCTGCTTTCCAATGAAATCCAGTTGGTATTTGCCGCGCCGACGACCGTGATGGCGCATATCAAAACCGGCCGCATCAAGGCGCTGGCCGTCACCTCGGCAAAGCGCTGGAATGGCTTGCCGGATGTGCCGGCCACCTCTGAAGTATTTCCGGATTTTGTTTATGAGGCGGCATGGCACGGCATGTTTGCCCCGGCCGGCACCAATCGCGCCATCCTGATGAAACTGCAGGGCGAAGTCGCCAAAGCTATCCGCATTCCGAAATTGCGCGAGCATTTCGAGAATGGCGGTTATTCGGTGGTCGGCGACACGCCGGAAGAATTCCGCCGTTTCCTGGAGACCGATCTGAAAAACGTGCGTGAACATATGCGCATCGCGGAGTTCAAGCCGGAATAAGTCCTGCGCCCGGGCTGTCCTCCTTTTTCTTCAACCAAGGATTTATTGCATCACCATGAAAATAGGCATCGCAGGCACCGGCACCATGGGCAGCGCCATCGCGCGTCGCCTGATGCGTATGGGTCGGCAGGTGAACGTCTGGAATCGTAGTCCGGGCAAGGCCCTGCCGCTGGCCGGTGAAGGCGCGCAGGTCATCGGAACCGCTGCACAACTGGCGAGTTACTCCGACATCATCCTGACGATCCTGACCAATGCCGAAGCGATTGAATCGGTCTATCTCGGCAAAGACGGCCTGCTGTCCGGCGATATCCGGGGCAAGCTATTCGTCGAAATGAGCACCGTACGCCCCGCCACTGAACAGGCGATCGCGGAACAAACCCGAAAGGCTGGGGCGGCATTCATCGACTGCCCGGTCGGCGGTTCGGTAGGGCCCACCAGTCAGGGCACGCTGCTGGGGTTTGCCGGGGGTGATGCCAAGGATGTGGAACGCGCCCTCCCCGTACTCCATCAGTTGTGCCGCCGTATCGAACACCTGGGGCCCGTTGGCGCCGGCGCTTCGATGAAACTCGCAGCCAATGTGCAAACGCAGGTCTACTGGCAGGCCTTCGGCGAGGCGCTGTCTCTGGTCAAGCATCTGAATATCGAACCCGCCCGGCTGATGGATCTGTTTGCCGATACCTCCGGCGCCCCCAAGGTTCTCGAACATAGGGCTCATGACATGGTTGAAGCACTCTCCGGCATCGTCAAGCCGTCAAAGAATTTCAATATCGATAACGTGCGCAAGGATTTGCGAACCATCATCGAAGAAGCCCGCGCACTGGGCTGCGAAATGCCCGTCGTGAGCAAAGCCCTGGAAGTCTACGATCAGACTTCACGCGAAGGTCATGGCGATACCGACTGCGGCGTTCACCCGGTATTGTGGTCGAAACGGAACGGCCAATGATCAGGCTCTACACCATGTTGCCTTCCGGCAACTCCTACAAAGTCCGCATTCTGCTATCGCTGCTGAATGTCCCGTTTGAAAAAGTCGTGATCGATCACGAACGGCACGAACACAAGACACCGGAGTTCCGAAAGATCAGCCCGCGCGGCGAAGTGCCTGTACTGGAAATCGACGGCACCCGGCTTTGGGATTCTTCCGCCTGCCTGGTTTACCTGGCCCGCGCTTACGGTAAAGGGCAGTGGTTGCCCGACGATCCGCTGCAGATGGCCGAAGTGATGCAATGGCTGGCACTCGCGGGCAATGAAATCCAGTTCGGACTGCAATATGCCCGCCGCGGCCTCAAACAGAACCGCTGGACGGCCGGCACCCTGGAACAGGGCCAGGCTCTGGGCAAAATTGCGCTGGATCTTCTGGAGGATCGCTTGAAGTCACATCAATGGCTCGCGCTGGAACGCCCGACCATCGCTGACATTGCCTGCCTGCCCTATGTTGAGACTGCTCCCGAAGCCGGCATGGATCTAAACCCTTACCCGTCGATCCGCGCGTGGATCGCCCGCTGCAAGGCTCTGCCGGGCTGGGCACCGCGTTAAGGTAATGCCCTCCTGACAGGCACAAAAAAAGCGGGGCAACTCTGCCCCGCTTTTTCATGCTGCCTGAATACTGCGAATTACAGCTTGGCGAGAATCGCTTCCGCCGAAGACACCTCGAACTTGCCGGCTGCTTCAACGGCGATATGCTTGACCACGCCGTTGTCGACGATCATCGCAAAGCGGTTGGTACGAACACCCATGCCGCGCGCGGTGAGGTCCAGTTCCAGACCCAGTGCCTTGGTGAAATTCACGCTGCCGTCAGCGAGCATGCGCACTTTGCCGGCGGCTTTCTGATCACGGCCCCAGGCCGCCATCACGAACGCGTCGTTGGTGGCCAGGCACCAGACTTCATCCACGCCCTTGGCTTTCAGCGCATCACGGTGCTGCACATAACCGGGCACGTGTTTGGCCGAGCAGGTCGGGGTGAATGCGCCGGGAAGACCGAAAATGACGATCTTTTTGCCTTTGGTGGCAGCTGCGACATCGACTTCCTGCGGCGGCATCGGGCAGCCGGTGGATTCGTCGAATGCGGTGGATTCCATCAATTTGCCTTCGGGGAGTGTCTGGCCAACTGCGATCATGGCTACTTCCTTTCGTGAAAACCCGTTTGCACAGGCTGTAAATAAAAAATACGGAATACGGCTTTTAACCCGCATTTCGTTTGGTGTCTGTTTTCCGAACTGCACATCCGGCTTCGTAGGCGACCTGCAATGCCCGGCCCAGCGGACTGATCGGGGACTGGAATGATAACGGACGTTGCACCGCCTGCTCCACCAGTTTCAGCAGGTATCGACCGTATCCCCGACGCCGGTGTGCCGGATGGACAAAGATATATTCCACTTCACCATCGGGGTTATAGCGGCAATAGCCAATGGTGGTATTGGCGTCGGTCAGGGTCAGGATACCCGGCGTGCGATTCACGCGGACCGGTGCCTCATCCATGAATACTGCGGCTTCCACTCAGAACACGCTAGCCATCAACAGCGAAGCCGAACCGCCAATGGTCAGGATGGCCCGCAAGCGGATAAACCAGACAGGCAATACCGTCATCTTTAACCAAGCCAGGTCCACAACCAGACAAGCCATCAAAGACATTGCCAGTATCTGCATTCCCAAACCCAAAGGAAACTGCAGCGCCAGCCAGGCAACCAACGCTGGCAATACGCTATATCCGAATCGCAGCCAGGCCTCTCCACCTTTGACCCCCTGCTGCACCGCATACGCCCAGTGCAAAGCACCGACAAAACTGAGAATCAAAGCACCATACTGGGTCAGCAAAGCCTGAGATGCTGCATACCAATGCACAGGACCCGCTACTATGATGCCGGCCAAAAACACAAAAGGAATCAGCCCCGCCAGCCCGAAAGCCCAGGCCGGAGTCATCCGCGGGCTTCCGGCAAGGGTAGACCTTCCAGCATGGCCAGACGCAGCAGACCCTGCTCCAGCAGGACGCGCGCACGCCCGGCCGTCTGCTGCAAGTCCTGATGCAGCGATGCGTCCAGCTCGCTACGCGCGCTGCACTGCTCGCTGTAAGTCTCGAAACTCGCCAGCGAACGGATCAGTTCAACCAGATGCTTGGGACATTCACATTCAATGGTGGTGGACGCTTGGGCCAGCATCTCGAGCGTTGCGTTATCAAGCCGCTGCTCCGAACCAACCGGCAAGGGATGAGGATTCGAAGGCAGCAAGGCGGCGCGACACAGGGCACGCAGTCCGTGTCCATCCACTGCCGCATGCGCGGCAACATGTCCGGCCTTGCGGATGTTCCTGACCGTAGAACTCGCGCCAAACCGGTACAGCACCACCACAAGCCGCGCACCCACCGTTTTTTTGATGGCGTCGATTTCTTCGATATCCAGATCAAGCAACGAGGGCAGTTCGACGATCACTACATCGGCCTCGGTATTGCGGAATTGTGTAACTGCCTTTTCCATGTCCACGCAGTAACCTGCGACCACCAACCCGCGTCCGCGTCCGGCACGCTGAGCTTCACCCACCAGCACCGCGCGCAGATTGAGCATCTCCGCCGATTCTTCCGAAGCCTTACCGATGCGCTCCATCGACACTTCGCGCAATTCGCGTAATTTCTCGGACGGAACCGAGGCCACCGAACTGATCGGATGACCGCTGTCGACCAGTTGCTTGATCAAACGCAGCCGTTCCAGATCTTCCGCGGCATACAGCCGGCGCCCGCTGGCACTGACCTGCGGCCCGATCACGCCATACCGGCGCTCCCAGACCCGTAACGTTTCGACCTGGATGCCGGTCAGCCGCGCCGCCACACCAATCGGATAACGCACTGCAGTATCGGCAAACGATTTGGCACCCAGAGTGTTCAGTTCTTCTTTGACAAGACTCATGGTTTTGAGGATTCCTGTTGAATCACTACTGTACAGGTTATGAACGGCATAATTCCGGAAATTCCGAGGAAAAGCCTTAATATTGTGCGATCTTTCCTGGACAAAAACCCAATCTGAACCAGTTCATGCACACAGAATCCCCCGACCTCCCTGGGATCGCCGTCGTATTCGGCTCGAGCGGCGGTATCGGCAGCGCGCTGGTCGCAGCCCTCTCCCGAAACCCTCGTTACATAGCAGTCCTGGGCTATAGTCGTAGCGGCCCGCTCACCTTTGACCTAACGGATGAAGCCAGCATTGCCGCTGCTGCCACCCGCATCGCGCAAAGCGGCCACCCACTGCGCACCGTAATCGACGCCACCGGCGCGCTCACCGCCGAAGGCTGCATCGCCGAAAAAAGCTGGCGCCAGCTCGACCCCGAAACCATGGCGCGCGCTTTCCAGATCAACACCATCGGCCCGGCACTATTGATGAAACACATCCTTCCGGTGCTGCCGCGCGAAGGCAAAAGCGTGTTTGCCACATTGTCAGCACGCGTTGGCAGCATCAGCGACAACCAGCTCGGCGGCTGGTATGGCTACCGCGCATCCAAAGCCGCACTGAATCAGATCGTACGCACCGCAGCCGTTGAACTCCGGCGCAACAATCCGGCCGCGATCTGCGCAGCCCTGCATCCAGGGACGGTCGATACGCCGTTCACTAAGCCTTTTGCAAAAACCGGCCTGGAAGTCCAAGCGCCTGAAGCGGCCGCAGGAAAAATACTGCAAGTGATCGATACTCTGGAGGCATCCGATACCGGAACTTTTATTGATCAACATGGCAAAAAGATCGACTGGTAAATTCCAATTGCCTGAGCTACTTACTGTGACGCCAGACAAAAAAATGCCCTATTTGGGTGCAGTGCAAAAAGAGAGCTAAAATGCCGGTTTTCCAGTCACTTTTAAACCCGAAACCCCAATGACCAGCTCTATCCTCGAAAAAATTGAAATGGCGCCCAAGGATCCGATCCTGGGCGTCACTGAAGCCTATGTAGCCGACCAGAATCCGAACAAAGTGAATCTGGGCGTGGGGGTTTACACCGACGACAATGGCAAAGTGCCTGTGCTGCAATGCGTGCGCACGGCCGAAAAGAAGCTGGGTGAGAACGCAACACCCCGCAACTACCTGCCGATCGACGGCATTGCCGCTTATGACCGCGCGGTCCAGGAAACGCTGTTCGGCAAGGACACGCCCGCCGTCAAAGAAGGCCGAATCGTGACCGTACAGACACTTGGCGGCACTGGCGGTCTCAAGGTCGGCGGCGACTTTATCAAACGCGTAAACCCGGGCGTTGATCTCTACATCAGCGATCCGAGCTGGGAAAACCACCGCGCGATTTTTGAATACGCGGGTTACACGGTCAAAACCTACCCCTACTACGATGCCTCAACAAACGGACTGAAGTTTGACGCGATGCTGGCCTGCTTCGAGGCACTGCCGGCGCGCACGGTTGTGCTGCTGCATGCCTGCTGCCACAACCCAACGGGTGTGGATCTGACGCCTGCGCAGTGGGAAAAAGTGATCGATGTGGTCAAGCGCCGTGACTTAGTGCCCTTCCTCGATATCGCCTATCAGGGTTTTGCCGATGGCCTGGAAGAAGATGCCGCAACGATCCGCCGCTTTACCGCGGAATGCAAAGCGGTATTCGTGTCGAGCTCGTTCTCGAAATCGCTTTCACTTTATGGCGAACGTGTCGGCGCACTGAGCATTGTCACCAGCAGTAAGGAAGAAGCCTCACGCACGCTGAGCCAGCTCAAGCGCGTGATCCGCACCAACTACTCCAGCCCGCCCACCAGTGGCGGCCAGGCCGTTGCGATGGTACTGACGACCCCGGAACTGCGGCAGCAATGGGATCAGGAATTGGGGCAGATGCGCGAACGCATAAAAGTCATGCGTAAGCTGCTGGTTGAGAAGATCCGCACCTTGCGTTCCGATTTTGATTTCAACTTCATCATTGAGCAGCGCGGCATGTTTTCCTACTCCGGACTGACCAAGGAGCAGGTCAAGCGGCTTCGGGAAGAGTATTCGATTTACGCAATCGACAGCGGCCGTATCTGCGTTGCTGCGCTGAATACCAAAAACATCGATTACGTTGCCCAGGCCATCGCCAAAGTGCTGGTCTAAGCCGCAAGAGCATCGTGACAACGAATAACCGGCCTGTGGGCCGGTTATTTTTTTGTGCTGTCCTTTTTGTCACCGCCGAGGATGCCGCTGGCCCAGCCGCCCAGCTTGGCACCTATCGATGCGCCTGCGGACAATCCAGCCTCGGCAATAGCCCCCACCGCAGGAAGCGCAATTGGCGATCCTACAGTTCCACTGATATTCAAAGGCACCGACACGCCGGCTTTGCCAACGATACTGATCTTTGCATTGATCCGCCCGGCAAGAGACTTGTCCGGCGCGATCGTCACATTGCCCTCGGCCCCCATGGAACCCGTCTCCACCTTGAGTCCGGTCAGGCGCTGCGTGCCGCGATCCATCGCCAGATACCCGGAGAGGGTGTCAAAACGCGTCTCTCCGCCACTACCTTTGCGCGATGTCGCTGCTTCCTCGATATCCACACCCTTGAGCACACCACCCTGGACATCAAACGGGGTTTCGAGTTTCATGACGTTGGCGATCTGATCCGGCTTCGGCGCATTGGCCGTGAACACCGGCTTTGCAGTCAGCCTCCCGCTCAAGCGGGTTTGCGGTGAAAACAACGGGACGAGATCGCGCAGCTCGACATCCTTCACTGCAAAATCGCCTTTTAGCTGAAGCCCCTGCTGCCAGCCGACAGCAATCCTGCCGGCGATGCTGCCGCCATAGAGTGATGCCTTGATATCACGAAAATCCGCCTCGGTCGGCGACGCCACGCCGGTAACATCCAGCGTCTGGAAATGAATCGGCGGGCCTGCCGGCAAGCGCCAGTCTTTGGCGGACACTTTGACCTTGAATTTCTCTCCAGCGGGCTCTATCGATGCGTGGAACTTTCCGTCACGCGCCGTAATATCCGCCCGCTCGGGTGCACCATCGGATCCGATGGCAATCAGCGCATCAAAAGGCCCAAAGGTGGTTTTATGCAACTGCAATGTCGCATGGGTGAGGCGGATGGTCTGCACCAGCAACTTGAATGCGGCAGGCTCGGCATTGGGATCGGCTTTGGTCCACTCCGGCATCATGTCGAGCGCCCTCTGGGTGATCGCCAGACCTTCGATATCGATGCGGCGGATGACTTTGGTTGAACTTAGCAGCGACATCAAATCCGGGGTAACTGAAACGGCAGCAATCTTCAAATCGACCGCTTTGCCGACTTCAACACCTTCAACAATAAGATGCGGCAACGGCAAACCGACGAACCGGAGCTTTTTCAGCGAAACCGGCTCCTTCAGCTTGCCTGAAACCATTTTTTCAAGTTGTGGACGGTAGTCATCGAGCGACACCAACAGCGGAACCGCTGCCAAAATCGCGATTAACACCGTAAAAACCAGAATCAGGCGCTTAAACCACTTCATTTCCCTGGAGTCCCTGCGTTGACCGTGCATCCATCCGCAGATAGAATACGCCCCTCGTTGCAGCTGTAACAATCGGTTTTTCCAGCACTATTCCCCGATAGCTCAGTCGGTAGAGCGACGGACTGTTAATCCGCAGGTCCCTGGTTCGAGCCCAGGTCGGGGAGCCAAAATTCTAGTTAGCTGTCTTGCACTTAGCCCTGCCACCCCGGCGGGGCTTTTGTTTTTCTGGGATCGCTATACCGAAAGTCCGCGGGTCGGTATCGACGGTAGACCTTTCTCGCAGCTTTGGCGTCTAGACTGCTGGTCTTGGCCACACAGTGAGAGCCAAAGCCGCCAATGATTTACCCCGGCTCTCTATACTCTCTTCATCCCAGTTCGTTTTTTCTACAAAGTCCTTGGTCAACATAAGTACAGACTGATTTTTAAACTCAGGTAACTTTTTCGGAAACGACTCATTGCTGACCTTGCTATTAAATGATTGAGTCACCAAGGTAAGGTTTCCGATGGAGTTTAGAACTCGGTTCCTCTTAACCATACGTCCGGCAAGAGTGTCATCCTCAAGGAAGGTCATCGCTGCCAGCCTGCGATCTTCGTCTGTCGGGATTACCCCATCCATCATCGGCCAGTTGCTATACCACGATGCTGGCATTATGTGTTCAACAGTAAGATCATCACGGATACCGGCTGTTTCCTGAAATTTCCCATGTTTTTTTCGCTCTAACTCCAACAGTAATGCACGAGTCTTGGTAGGCCCCAGCGTTCTGTAAATTGGCCGATTGACCAGTGAAGTAATGAACTGATCATCTGTGGGAAATCTAGAACTTTCGGCCGTTTGTTCAAGAAAATAAGACTGAAGCGAGCTAAGCGACCAGCCATCTCTGTCTAGTTTGGAAATGCCAGAAAGGAATAGGTTATTGTAGTTTTTTGTAGTTAGTTCACATACAGAGCGCCTAACTATCAGCGACAGTAGAAAATTAAGAGCGTGAATTTTATCTGCTTGCGAGAGGTCAGTGCGAGCCCAAAGTCGCAAAATCAATGGGTTGGCAGTAGTGACATCCCAAAGGTTAAGTCTCTTAGAGAATTCACCAATCGGCGAATTAGAAGAACGTTCAATCAACTCTTTGTAGATACGGCCATACACTTCTAGATCTTGAATCTCTTCTGCCACCGTTGCGTAACGCGGGGTCATGCTGCCCTTTGGCGGCCGAAGAAATGCCTTGTACTCGGAAAAAAGTTTGGAGATACCAACTTCTCCAGCAATCTTCCCTGCAATAAAATTCGCCAAAAAGAACTCGACACGCTGCTTCTTGTAACGCCCTTGCTTCTCAAGTTGAAACCAAAAGGGATCTTCAAAAGGTTTCCAGTGTTTAGCGAATAATTCCTCAGCCCTCTCATTCCTAGCATCAGCTCGTTGGAAGATATTATTCCTAACAAGATCAGCCGCTAGAAGTGGCTCACCTCGGTCGTTGAGGGTTTCAAATATCACCTGCGCGTCGTCACCCTCGTCTAATATGATTTCAACAACTTTAAATTCTTCCAACATCGACTGCCAAATGGCATCTAGCTTTAGCTCCTTGGGAAATTCATCTTCAACAGAGTTTTCATCGATTTCTGTAACATCGGCATGCAGATCATTTGTTTGCACTGAATGTCGTATACGGTCATAGAAGTAGCCATATGCTCCAAGAATTTTTGGAACAAAGTTGTATTCCTGGACTTGGTCTCGACCACGTGTTCTATACCAATAGTTGTTATATTTTTCTCGAAGTAATTCTCGATTTTCAGATTTGACTATATCTAAGAATAGCGTTCGATCAGCTTGTGTTGGCCATACCTTGAAAATCTCAATTTCTGGCGCTTCCATTAGATGAGGATCACTGTTCAGAACATAACGCTGAATATTAGCGGCAGATGTCTCGTGACCGATTGATTGCGCATAATGTCGAGCGGCAGTGAGAAATAAAAGAAATGTTGTTAGCCGTTGTTGCCCGTCTACAACTTGAAATGATGGGACTTGCCTGACGCTTGGTTTCGCGCGACTTTCGAGCACCACGGCCCCCATAAAGTGGGAGAATCTACGCTCCCTTCCCGCCAAACGTTCGACAGCTTTGGTGCGGATGTCCTGCCAAAATGGCCCCCATTGTTTGTTCTTTTCCCAAACATAATGACGCTGATAAATGGGTACGCAGTAGCGGTTACGATTTTGAAGTAACGTTCCAATCTCAACAGGGCCAGCTTTCATTCAAAACCCCCTCCATTTTTCTTCATTTTGTAGCCACTTTCGGTTTAGTGATTTTAGTGGCTGCGTGGAGCGCTAGCACGTTGCAAACGAAGCGCTCACCTGCATGCCTCGCACTTAGTGCGGTCAACGTGTATTGGACTAAAAACATGCCCGCAGCAAGCCATATTGCATTTTTACCTGCGTCAGCGATAAAGAAGCCAATTGGAGCTAGTGCAATTAACGGCAACGACAATACCGCCATATCTCGGTACATTAGAAAATCCTTCTGTGTTGAGGCGACCTCAGTGACATTCTCAACAATCTTGTACAACCCGAACCACTTGGAGTTTTGTTCTTTCGGATCTTCTCCCCAAGTGCCTACGTTTTTCTTCAAGGCTCCCATATCAACTCGTGGGTCAGCGGGACCGTACTTCGTAAAAGCCTCGCAGCCGGGCAGCCAACCAAGCGGCTTCCAATAGACCAGCATCGCCTTGACGTTGGACGGCAGCACGTTGACTAGCAACAGCACAAGCACAGGGATTACTGCTGCGCCTAAAGCGCGAATAAGGCTCTGCTGCGTGCTAGATGAGTCCAGAATCAGCTCTGGCGCAACGAATGACGCTAGCAAAATCGCATCCGCAGTCGCCAATGCAATCAGCCACTTTAGGTTCATCGATTTTAGCGAACGTTCCGGACTGCTCTTCATCCCATATATTCCGTATCGATAGTGTAATTTTGATCGTCTACGTCAAATACGATCCAGCCATCACGACGTGTCGTTAAGACGTGTCGATCTTTCATCGTCGTTCGCACACGCACGCCTTCCTTCCGGATGACTTTTCGATAGTCAGGCACTGTCTGCTGCGTTTCATGCATGATAGCTTTGTCAGATATCACAACGCATGATGGCGTGAAATAATTAAAAATATCTTCACAATAGCCGCTTTCCCGGCCGTGATGTGACGCCATTAGTACGTCAGTTCCAATAAGTTCGGAACGGAAGTCTTGACGCTGAAGTAAAGCCCTCCAGCCATCTTTCTCAAGATCACCGGGGAACAGTATCTTGAAATTCGAATATTTGATGAACACCACGAGGCTCAGATTGTTGGTGTCCATGAACTGAGGGTAAGGGTTCCAAAACGACTTACACGTTATACCGCCCATACCATCGTCAAATTGCACGGCGGGCTGCTCCGAGTAGTCCCCGCAGGCTTGGATGTACCACAAAGCGTCATTTGTCAGCGGCCCACTGACAAGTTTTATATTACGTAGTTCGTTGCCAGTGTATGAAGGATTTCTGATGAGGGTGGCAACATTTATGCCGGCGTCTGCCAGCCCTTTCAAGTCCGACATGTGATCCTGATCAGCGTTTGTGATGAATAGGTAGTCAAGCGTGTCTCGACCCAAGGATCGAATGTATTGGCTCGGCTGGAAGTCCACCGATGAACCAGAATCGATCATCGCGAGGCGACCTCCAAATTCCTGATTCAAGCCAGGGCCATTAGTCACGTGCTGTAGCATCACACAACAGCCATGCTCGACTGGGTTTCCCCCGCTTTCCCGGACACATTTGGTAAGTTAATAAGCTTATTGGAGGTGTCCGATGGAGAGAAGGCGATTTACGGGGGAGTTCAAGGCGGAGGCAGTACGGCAGGCATTGCTGCCGGGGGTATCCAAGGCGCAGGTGGCGCAGGATCTGGG
>JAURHM010000095.1 GCA_030833315.1 Burkholderiales bacterium | reverse complement strand
CGCCCGCGTGTCGTCATAGGTCAGCGTGAACGTTTCCATGTCGATCACCGGGTCGGCAAAACCGGCCTCAACCAACATGTCGCCGATGTCATGCATGTCCGTGAAACGGCTGAGATGCGGATGACCATCGGTATTGGCCTGCGCCGCACGCAGCTCCTTCAGCGTATCGGGCCCAAAAGTGGTGAACAGAAACAGGCCGCCGGGTGCGAGCACGCGGTAGATCTCGGCAAATGCCCGCGGCAGTGCGTTAACCCACTGCAAAGCGAGATTACTCCAGGCAAGATCGATGCTGCCACCGGACAGCGGCAGACGCTCGAGATCCCCGCAAACGGCCAAGGGCCCGCGTCGCAACAAGCGCTGATGCCAGGGCAACGCAGCGCGCGCCTGACGCAGCATACCCGGCGCGATATCCAATGCGACCACCCGCGCTGACGGATAACGCACGCCCAGCCCCTGCCAGGCATTGCCCGTGCCGCAACCGGCATCCAGAATGCGCTGCGGTGCGTGGCGGATGAAATCCAGACGCTCAAGGCTGCGCTTGCACACCTCATGCTGAAGCACAGCTGCGGCATCGTACGTTGTGGCAGCACGGTCGAATGAGCGGCGAACCGCGCGTTTGTCGATCACAACCATTTCACTCATTGCAGAACTCCGCGATCAGGCGACTGAACGCCGCCGGATCGGAAACAAAAGGCACATGCGCTGCGCCGGACATCCGCTCCAGGCGTGCGCCTGCAAGCTGCGCTGCGAGATATTCACCGGCCGCGAATGGGGTGATGCGATCACAATCGCCGTGCACAACCAGTGCGGGCTGTGCAATATCATGGAGAACCGTGCGCAAATCGGTGTCGCGCAGCCAGTCCAGCGTACGCATCAACAGTGGCGCTTCCGGATTCGGACGTGTGCCCAGCGCAGCCTCCAGTTGGCGCGCCACTTTGCGCGCCTGTGCGTCACCCCGGGTTTGCAGTAGCAGAAAACGCCGCAAGGCCTGCGCAGAATCCGTTGCGACCAAACCGGCAAATTGGCTGAAATCTTCAGCATCCATGCCATGCGACCAGTCCGGCGCCGTCAAGAATCGCGGTGTCGTCGATACCAGAATCAGTTTCCGGACGCGCCGCGGATAACGTCGTGCCCATTGCAGCGCCAGTTGTCCGCCCAGCGACCAACCGGCCACTACACACTGCTCGGGAACCATGCCCGCCAGTCGATCAATGACTTCATTGATGGAAATATCCGCAGCGCTTTCAGCCGGATCATCCGGTGCGATCACGGTATGCCCGAGATCCAAGCGTGCGATCACTTCACTCCATACGCCGGCATGGGCACCCCAGCCATGCAGCAGCACCAGAGGCAAGGCGCTCATGCCGCAGCCAGCAGAGCTTCCACCAGCCGCGCCACGTCGGCGGCTTCGTGGTCGGCCGACAGCGAAATGCGCAGACGCGCCGTGCCTTGGGGTACCGTTGGTGGACGGATCGCCGGTACCAGCAGCCCTGCTGCTGCCAGTGACGCCGACAGCGCCAGTGCTTCATCGTTACCGCCGACCAGCAGCGGCTGGATCGGTGTATCGGATGACATCAACATCCATGGTGCAGCGGCCAGCCCTTCCCTCAGTTGAACGATCAGCGCCCGCAGACGCTCGCGCCGCCATTCTTCCGCCAAAATGATCTGCAGGCTGGTCAGCAACGCATGCGCCAGCAAGGGCGGCGTTGCCGTGGTGTAGATGTAAGTCCGTGCGTTCTGGATCAGTGTTTCGATCAGCGTTTCATCACCGGCAACAAAGGCGCCGGCAACACCCGCAGCCTTGCCCAGTGTTGCCATATAGATGAAACGATCCGATGCCATGTTGAAATACGCGAGCGTGCCGCGCCCCGCTTCGCCGAGTACGCCGAAACCATGGGCGTCATCGATGAACAGGTAGGCATCATGACGTTCACACAATTCGAGCAGCGCAGCGACCGGTGCAATATCGCCATCCATGCTGAACACGGCGTCGGTGACCACCAGGCGCCGGCGCGCCGGGGTGGTTTTTAACAGTCGCTCCAGCGCACCGAGATCGTTATGCGCATAACGCTTGAAGGCGGCCCGCGACACCAGCGCCGCATCATTCAGCGAAGCGTGATTGAGCCGGTCCGCAAAAATCGCATCGCCGTGACCGGTCAGCGCACTGACCACACCCATATTGGCCATATAGCCGGTGGAAAACAGCAGCGCGCGCGGCTGGCGTACAAACCGCGCTAGCGCCTCTTCGAGTTCGTGGTGTGCCGTGCTGTGGCCGAGAATCAGATGCGAAGCGCCACCACCGACGCCGTAACGGGCAATGCCTTCATTTGCGGCAGCTGACAATCGCGGATCAGCGGCCAGCCCGAGATAATCATTCGAGCAGAACGCAAGGTATTCACGACCGTCGACCGTGACGCGCGCGCGCTGGGGCGACTCGAGCAGACGCCGCGAGCGGCGCAGGCCGCCCGCTTCGCGCGCCGCCAGTTCGGCGGCCAAATCGTCGTGCAGTGACACGGGAGGCAATACCCCCTCAGAAAACGTCAGGCCGGATTCAGCGGCTTGAGGCCGAGGCGCGCAAACAGCGCACGGTCGTTTTCAACGTCCGGGTTGCCGGTAGTCAGCAGTTTTTCACCGTAGAAAATCGAATTCGCTCCGGCGAGGAAACACAGCGCCTGCACACCATCACCGAGTTCCTGACGACCGGCTGACAGGCGCACAAAGGCCTTGGGCATGGTGATGCGCGCGCAGGCGATGGTGCGCACGAATTCCAGCGGGTCGAGCTTGTCTGCGCCATGCAGCGGCGTGCCCGGCACCTGCACCAGATTGTTGATCGGTACCGACTCCGGATACGGCGTCATGTTCGCCAGTTGCGCGATCAGCGTCGCACGCGCAGTGCGCGTCTCGCCCATGCCGACGATGCCGCCGCAGCAGACATGCATGCCGGCCTCGCGCACCTGACTCAGCGTGTCGATGCGGTCTTCGTAATCGCGGGTGGTGATGACGTTTTTGTAATTGTCTTCGGCGGTATCGATGTTGTGGTTGTAGTAATCGAGACCGGCGTCGCGCAGCTGACCGGCCTGGCCGGGTTTCAACATGCCGAGCGTCGCGCAGGTTTCCATGCCCAGACCGCGCACCGCCTTGACCATTGCCACCACCTTGTCGAGATCACGCTGCTTCGGGCCGCGCCATGCTGCACCCATGCAGAAACGCGTCGCCCCATGCTCCTTCGCCTTGCGTGCCGCAGCGACCACTTCATCCACCGACAGCAGGTCCTGGTTTTCGACGCCGGTCTGGTAACGCGCCGCCTGCGGGCAATAACCGCAGTCTTCGGAGCAGCCGCCGGTCTTGATCGACAACAGCGTCGACAGTTGCACGGCGTTGGCATCGAAGTTTTCGCGATGTACCTGCTGCGCGCGGAACAGCAGATCGTTGAACGGCAGCGCAAACAGTGCCTCGATGGCAGCCACAGTCCAGCGGGTTGTCGCGGCCGGAGTGTCGGCGACGACAGGCCGGCGTTCGTTGAGGGGATTATTGGCTGGCAAAGTGTCCATGACGATCTCTATATTTTATTCAATATAATCAAATACTTAATATTCATATCGTCGCAGATGCGCCATTATTTGTCAAATTGGAAAAAGCGTGTACTTAACGGGTGGCAACCAGCCGCCGCCGCGCTGTTCGCCTCGCATTGCGTGCTGTGCGAGGGGAATGCCCCCGGCCGCGGCCTCTGCGGTGACTGCTGGGCTGAACTGCCCTGGCTGAACGGCCCCGGATGTATGCGTTGCGCCCATCCGCTACCCGCCACCAGCATCTGCGGCCGCTGCCTTGCCGAGCCGCCGCACTTTGATCAGGTAATTGCCGCCACGCGTTACGGTTTTCCCGTCGATGGCCTGATCCAGGCCTGTAAATACGGCGGCCGGCTGTCCGCCATCCGCTCGCTCGCCGAAATGCTCAAGTGGCCTGACTGGTTTTTTGTGCCAGGTTCATTGACGCACTTTACTGCATAGCTTCTGCCTGTTCCAAGACGGGTGGTTGCGGGTTGATCGCCGCAGGTGCCGGTGGCCGATAGCCCAGCGAGCTGT
>JAURHM010000083.1 GCA_030833315.1 Burkholderiales bacterium | reverse complement strand
TTTGAGGGCGCAGGAAATCAGCAGTATGGTGGCCAGACTCCCGGCCAGTAACAGTACAGCCACCTTGCGGTTGCGGGGTAAGGCAAAGGCTAAACCCAACACGGGAATCAGCGCCAAATCCATGTATTTCGACAAATACAGCTTCGCATCACCGGGTGCTGCTTCGCCATAAGCGGTGCCCAAAAGCAGCACCCCGAAAAGCAGTAGCGCGGCCCGGTATACGGGGTTGGTCCAGGCAAGGGCCAGTTTTTCCCGGTATTGCAGTCCCGCAATCCACGTCAGGACAACGACTCCCAACAACAGGTTGTCGAGTGCAATGGAGGCCGGAATCGATGCGCCGATGGCGACGGCGCACCAGACGTTTAGTGATTGAATGCTTCGGGGTAACCATTGCCCTGCCGGGAGACTGTTCACACTAGTTTTTTGTGCCAAATTCATTGACGCACTTTACTCCACCGCCCCCACCTGTTCCAAGTCAAGCGGTTTCGGGTTGATTGCCGCAGGTGGCGGGTAAACCGGCGGCGCCGGATGCTTATGTGCTGGTTTGCAGCGACCGCCAGTAATCTTCAAGCTGGATTTTCCAGCTTGGTAATCCGATCTTCATTTCGGTCAGGAGTTTGCTGCAGTCCAGCGCTGAGTTTCGCGGCCGCTCAGCGGGTGCCGGGAATTCCGATGTTGTGGCTGCTTTTAATGACGCCAGTTTGGGATATTTCCCGGAAATTTCCATGAGTCTGATGATTTCGGCTGCAAGTTCATAGCGGGTGCAGGCGTCGCTGGATGCCAGATGGTAAGTGCCTTCAGCTCGATTTTCTGTTATCGCTTGTATCAGCGTACCGGTATTGTCAGCCAGTAACCTGGCCCAGGTTGGTGAACCACACTGGTCCGAAACGATGCCAAGCAGAGCCTTGGATTGTGCAAGATCGATGATTTTTGCCGGGAAATTGTTTTGCCCCTGACCGTAAACCCAACTCGTCCGCAGTATCAGGTGCCGGCAGCCGGTAGCACGTATAGCGGTTTCCCCGGCAAGTTTTGATTTCCCGTAAACGTTCAGCGGTGCGGTCGAATCACTTTCCAAGTAAGACGATTTCTTGGTGCCATCAAAAACGTAATCGGTTGAGTAATGCACCAGCAGGCAGCCAAGACGTTTTGATTCTTCAGCCATGATGCCCGGGGCCGTTGCATTGATCTGCATCGCAATTGCCGCTTCAGTTTCAGCCCGGTCAACGGCGGTATACGCTGCGGCATTGACAATGATGTCTGGCTTGACGGTACGGATCAATGACCTGAGCCGGTCGGCATCAGTCAGATCCAGATCGGATCGTTGTGTTGCGGTAATCCGCCCCAGTTTATTCAGAGCTACAGGCAGTTCGCGACCGACTTGACCGCCTGTACCAATAATCAGGATCTGATTCACGGAAACGATTCGGCTATGGCCAGGCTCATACCCAGTTGGTCCTTGGCTGAAACAATAGGTACACCCTGTAACGGCCATTCGATACCGAGTGTCGGATCGTTCCAGGCAAGGCAGCGCTCATGGGCTGGGGCGTAATAATCTGTTGTTTTATATAGGAAATCTGCTGATTCGCTGATTACCAGGAAGCCGTGGGCAAACCCTTCGGGTACCCACAGCATGCGTTTGTTCTCTTCCGACAACAGGGCGCCGGTCCACTTGCCGAAGGTGGGGGTGTTTTTGCGCAGGTCGACGGCGACATCGAATACTTCGCCCGCGACGACGCGCACCAGTTTTCCCTGCGGTTGTTTGATCTGATAGTGCAGGCCGCGCAACACATTTTTTGCCGAGCGCGAATGGTTGTCCTGCACGAACGTCACTCGCAGGCCGGTTGCTTCAGCAAATGTGCGTGCATTGAAACTCTCGTAAAAAAAACCGCGGGCATCCCCGAACACTTTGGGTTCGATAATCAGCACATCCGGCAAGTCGGTCTTGATGATATTCATCAGAAGACACGGTCAGTCAGCAATCGCAGCAGGTATTGACCGTAGGCTGTTTTCTGCAGCGAGGTTGCCAGCTTTTTAAGCTGTGCGGCAGTGATGAAACCTTTGCGGTAGGCGATTTCTTCCGGGCACGCAACTTTCAGTCCCTGGCGTTTTTCCACGGTCTCGATGAACTGCGAAGCTTCAAGCAATGAGTCATGCGTGCCGGTATCCAGCCAGGCCATGCCACGCCCGAGTACGCAGACCTTGAGTTTTTTCTTCTGCAAATACAAATTATTGAGATCGGTGATTTCCAGTTCGCCGCGTGCCGATGGCCGCAGGGTCTTGGCGAGTTTTACGACCGAGTTGTCGTAAAAATAAAGCCCGGTCACCGCGTAACGGGATTTCGGCTGCTTGGGTTTCTCCTCGAGCCCCAGGGCGCGGCCCTTGGCGTCAAATTCGACGACGCCGTAACGTTCCGGATCCTGCACGGCGTAGGCAAAAACCGTGGCGCCCTTGGTCTGCTTCGCAGTTGTCGAGAGCTGGGTGGCGAAATCATGCCCGTAGAAGATGTTGTCGCCGAGGATCAGGGTCACCGGATCCTTGCCGATGAATTTCTCACCCAGCGTGAAAGCCTGTGCCAGACCGTCGGGTGAAGGTTGCACCTTGTAGGAGATTTTAATGCCCCACTGTTTGCCGTCACCGAGCAGTTCCTTGAAACGCGGGGTGTCCTGCGGCGTCGAGATGAGCAGGATGTCCCGGATACCGGCGAGCATCAGCGTTGTCAGCGGGTAATACACCATCGGCTTGTCGTAGATCGGCAGCAGTTGCTTCGAGACGACATGGGTGACCGGATAGAGCCGGGTGCCGGATCCGCCGGCAAGGATGATGCCTTTTCGCATTTTTTGTGATTAAGTAATTAGGTGATTAAGTGATTCGGTGATTGGTCACTTGCTTAGACTACGGTGAAGTCCGGACAGCAAACTGGATACCCTGTCTGCCTGCTGAAATATCTCATGTTTTCGGTCCAGATATCCCAAGTCTGCTGCAATGAGAAGCTGTGTTTCCAATTCGCTCAATGAGCCTTTCGCGATACTGAGGAATTGTGCAAATTCTTTTTGTCCAGTCCGTGCCGCACCTTCTGCGAGATTGCTGGGTATTGAAACCGCAGCGCGCCGCATCTGGGAAGTCAGGCCATACAACTCTTCCTTGGGGAAACTGCGCGTGATTTGGTAGACGCCGCTGACCAGCGTCATTGCTGATTTCCAAGCTTCGAGTTTGTAATGCGGCCTGGTCATAACCCCCCCTTTGTGATTAGGTGACGGGGTGATTAGGTGATTGATGCGCACCTATGGAAATCACCTAATCACTTAATCACGCCTTTAACCGTATTGTGTATCCATCCACTTGCGATATTCACCGCTGATTACGCCGCGTACCCATTCACCATTAGCCAAATACCACTCTACAGTCTTGCGCAGGCCTTTTTCAAAGCGCTCCTGCGGTTCCCAGCCGAGTTCGCAGCGGATTTTTTCGGCATTGATCGCGTAACGCTGGTCGTGGCCCGGACGGTCTTTGACGTAAGTGATCAGTTTGGCGTGCGGTGCGCCGGCAGGATGCAGTTCGTCAAGGATCGTGCACACGGCATGCACCACTTCAAGGTTGGTTTTTTCGCTGTTGCCGCCGATGTTGTAGGTTTCGCCGAGTTTTCCCCTGGCCAGCGCGGCGCGGATCCCGGAGCAATGATCGCTGACGTGGAGCCAGTCACGCACGTTTTTGCCGTCGCCGTAGACCGGCAGCGGTTTGCCGTTCAGTGCGTTGAGGATCATCAGCGGAATCAGTTTTTCCGGAAACTGCAGCGGGCCGTAATTGTTCGAGCAGTTGGTGGTGATCACCGGCATGCCATAGGTGTGGTGGTAGGCCCGCACCAGATGGTCGGATGCGGCTTTGGATGCCGCATAGGGACTGTTCGGCGCGTAGGGCGTGGTTTCGCTGAACGCCGGATCATTCATGCCGAGCGAACCGTAGACTTCGTCGGTGGATACATGCAGGAAACGGAAGCGACTTTTCGCCGGCTCGGCCAGCGCACCCCAGTATGCGCGCGCTTCTTCCAGCAGACTGAAGGTGCCGACAACATTGGTCTGCACGAACTCGCCGGGACCGTGAATCGAACGGTCGACATGGCTTTCGGCGGCAAAGTGCACGATGGCCTGCGGCTGGTGTTTTTGCAGCAGACCGGCGATCAGCGTGCGATCGCAGATATCGCCTTGTGCAAAGACGTAACGGCTGTCGCCCTTGAGTGAAGCGAGGTTTGCCGGATTGCCGGCATAGGTCAGCTTATCGAGGTTGATGACCGGCGTGCCTTCCGTGGCAATCCAGTCCAATACGAAGTTGGAGCCGATAAAACCTGCGCCGCCTGTGACCAGAATCAAGAGAGTGTTCTCCGGGTTTACAAGGTGAGTGTGACGGGGATGCCGTCATTCAATCATCATTGGGCGCCGCGATGCGGGAGATGCGCGGCTAACGGGTATCATGTCGTTGTTGGGTCGCTTGCCGGGGATTTGCCGCGGCGCAACGGAATTCTTCAATGATAACATAGAGATAAATCGCTGATGCCGCGTGTGCTTTTGGTCAAGACCTCTTCACTGGGTGATGTCGTCCACAACCTGCCTGTGGTCAGCGATCTGGTCGGGGCTCTGCCCGGGGTGACCATCGACTGGGTGATTGAAGAGGGATTCGCCGTGATTCCGCGTCTGCATCCCGGTGTGTCACGTGTGCTGCCGGTGGCAGTACGGCGCTGGCGAAAGTCCCCCTGGAGCACTGTTGTGCGCAGCAAGGTCAGCCGTTTCCTGGGCGAATTGCACAGCGAAACCTATGACGCGGTGATCGATACCCAGGGTTTGCTGAAAAGCGCGCTGATCGCGCGTGCCGCATACGGCGTTCGTCATGGTCTGGACTGGTCGAGTTCGCGGGAGCCTCTCGGCTGGCTGTACGACCATACCCATCACGTGCCCTGGGGGCAGCATGCCGTCGAGCGCAATCGCCAGCTGGCGGCGCAGGCAATGGGCTACAGGCTTCCTGCTGCGGCGCTTTACGGCATTGCGGCGGCAAACCGTCATTTTTCATGGCTGGCGGCGGGCAGCCGGCATGCGGTGCTGCTGCATGCGACCAGTGCCGAGCGCAAATTGTGGCCGGAGGCGCGCTGGGTGGAATTGGGCCAAACGCTGGCATCGCGTGATTTGATTTGTGTATTGCCTTGGGGTAGCGCCGCCGAGCAGGCGCGCAGCCAGCGGCTGGCGCAGCAGATTCCGCAGGCGATTGTGCCTTATCGACTGGATCTGGATTCACTGTCATCACTGCTGGGACAGGCGTCAGTTGTTGTGGGGACGGATACCGGGCTGGCTCATCTTGCCGGTGCCTTGGGCGCGCCGACGGTTGGTCTGTACTGTGCAACAGATCCCGCAGCGACGGGCCTGCATGCCTGCGCAAGAGCGGTCAATCTTGGCGGTATCGGCAGGGCGCCTGAGGTTGCTGCCGTGCTGACCGCTATCGAAGGACTCATGCGATGAGCACAGCACGGTTGCTGTATTCCCTGCTGCTGTATCTGGCCGCGCCGGTTCTGCTGCTGCGTTTGTTGTGGCGCGGGCGGCGGCAGCGCGGCTACCTGCATCATGTGTCAGAGCGTTTCGGGTTCTATCCCGACGCCGGCAATCATCGTTATATCTGGGTGCACGCGGTTTCAGTCGGCGAAACGCGTGCGGTCGAGCCCCTGATCCGCGCGCTGCAGGCGCATTACCCGCAGCATCGCATCCTGTTGACGCATATGACGCCGACCGGGCGCGAAACCGGCGTCGGACTGTTTGGCGATTCGGTCACGCGCTGTTATCTACCCTATGACCATCCCGGTGCGACAAAACGCTTTCTGGCGCATTACAGGCCTGAGGCCGGTCTGCTGATTGAAACCGAGGTCTGGCCCAATCTGATTGCGGCCGGGGTGGCTTTAGGCATTCCCCTGCACCTGATCAACGCCCGCTTATCCGAGCGCTCACTGCGCGGTTACCGTCGTGTCGGCACGCTGGCCTGCGATGCCTTGCGCGGCTTCAGCCTGATTGCTGCGCAGACCGAAGCGGATGCGCAGCGGCTGCAGGCACTCCAGGCGAAACACGTGGTTGTGACCGGAAATCTCAAGTTTGACGTCGATCCGCCGGTACAGCAGGTGTTGCTGGGACTGGAACTGAAGCGTGCGCTGGCCGGGCGGCGGGTGCTGCTCGCTGCAAGCACCCGCGAAGGTGAAGAAGAACTGCTGCTGGATGGCGTAAGGCAGTTGGCAATGCATGGCGCGCTGTTGGTCATCGTGCCGCGGCATCCCCAGCGCTTTGATGCGGTTGCGGCAATGGTGGCCGAACGCGGGCTTCGCCTGCAGCGACGCAGCGCGGGTGGAACGGTGGATGCTGCCACTGATGTGCTGCTCGGCGACACCATGGGCGAGATGTTCATGTATTACGCCGCCTGCGATGTCGTGCTGATGGGCGGCAGTTTTCTGTCGTACGGCGCGCACAGCCTGATTGAGCCCTGTACGATTGGCAAGCCGGTCGTGATCGGTCCCTCGACCTACAACTTTGCCGAGGCAACGGAAGCAGCGGTTGCGGCCGGCGCGGCTTTGCGTGTCGCGGATGTTGGTAATGGCTTGAGCGCAGCCTTGGCACTGGCGGGTGATGCCGCGCGCTGTCAGCGCATGGGTGAGGCGGGGCTGATGTTTACGGCGGCGCATCGCGGCGCCGCAGATCGCGTGCTGGCCTTGATCCGGCTGCGCGAAATCAAGAGCTGATTATTTTTCCAGCCAGCCGTTGATGCGCTGCAGGTCTTCTTCGTCGAGTTCGCCGGCGGCTGCGGTCAGCCGCAACAGCGACAGAATGTAGTTGTTGCGGGCCTGCACCAGATCCCGCCGGGCGCTGAACAGCAGTTGCTGCGCATTGAGCACGTCAACCTGTGTGCGCACACCGACCTGCTGTCCCAGTATGGTTGAATCCAGTGAGCTTTGATTGGAGACCACCGCGGCTTCCAGTGCGCGCACCTGCGCGATGCTGCTGGTGACGCCGAGATAACCCTGACGCGCCGCCAGTTCAGCGCTGCGACGCGCGTTCTCAAGATCCTGACGTGCCTTGTCTTCATTGGCGAGTGCTTCACGCACGCGCGAGTTGACGATACCGCCCTGATACAACGGGATCGCGAGTTGAACGCCGACAATCTTGGTGTTGGTGTCGGTGCCGCTGCCGCCCTGAACGCCGGAGCCCGAACCGGAATCGGTCAGCGAGGCGAAGGCATCTACAGTGGGGTAATGGGCGCCGCGGTTACGTGCCACGTCTTGGGTCTGGAAGTTCAGTGTTTCCTGGGCGATGCGCACTGCAAGACCATTCGTCCGCGCGCGTTCCACCCACGATTCCATCGAACTGGGTGAGGGTGGTGCCGGGGTGAAATTTTTTGACGGCCCTGCAATCGCCGGCGCCTGACGGCCGATCAGTTGTTCAAGAGCGCGGTTTTTGACTTCAACATCGGCGCGCGCCGCAATTTCCTGCGAAGTGACCAGATCGTAGCGGGCCTGGGCTTCATGCGTGTCGGTGATGGTGGCGTTGCCGACCTCGAAGTTGCGCTTGGCCTGCTCCAGTTGCTGTCCGATGGCAGTCTTTTGGGCTTCGGTAAACGACAGACTGGCGCTGGCGAGCAGCACATCAAAATAAGCCTGGGCGACGCGCAGGATCAGGTCCTGTCCGGCCGAGGCAAACTGCACATCGGCGAGCGC
>JAURHM010000019.1 GCA_030833315.1 Burkholderiales bacterium | reverse complement strand
GGGCCGCCCGTAAACCTCGTTGCCCAGGCCGAAGGTTTCGTAAATCAGCACACCACCCGGCGCCAGTGCCGCCAGCAGCTGCGGAAACAGCGGACGGTGCAGATAATTGGTCACAATCACCGCGGCATAAAAACGCCCGGCATAAGGCCACGGCCCGCCTTCAAGATCCGCGCAAAGTGCAGTGACTCCCTGAACACCTGCCAGCGCGGCAACAGCCTCCGGATCGCGGTCCACCGCATCGACGGGATGACCGAGCCCGGCAAAAAACCGCGCATGGCGTCCGCCGCCACAGGCCACATCCAGCACCCTGCCGCCCTTGCTCACCAGCAGCGCCCAGCGTCGCACCCAGGCCGACGGTGTAGTCATCGCAGAATGTCCGGTCATCAATCGCGTAACCCGAAGATTGTAAAATTTACATTTTAATCAAATACATCCGGCAGCATCACCGCGCTTGCCTAGGCAGCGGGAACTCTACTAGTCTGTGCGCAGCGCCGGATCACATTGAGCGGATCACAATAACAACAACCGCCGCATCGCAGTACCGGGGCATCCACAAGCCGACACGGAGGGGAAACATGCTTTCACGCATTCTCGCATCGCTGTTGCTGCTGTTTACGGTTGCCGGTTTCGCATCGGCACAGGCGCCTTATCCCGCGAAACCCATACGCATGATTATTCCCTACCCGCCCGGCGGCGGCACCGACATCCTCGGCCGCCCGATCGCCAAATTGCTCGGCGACAAACTGGGGCAGCAGGTCATCATCGACAACCGCGGCGGCGCTTCCGGCATGGTCGGCGCCGAAGTCGCGGCGCGCAGCCCGGCGGACGGCTACACCATCCTGATGAGCACCTCCGGCGAAGCGGCACTCAACGTCGCGCTGTATCCGAAAATGAGCTACGACCCGGTCCGCGACTTCACGCCGGTCACCCAGGTCGGCATTTCACCGCTGGTGCTGGTTGCGCATCCTTCGCTACCGGTGAAAAACGTCAATGACTATGTCGCGCTTGCGAAAAAACAGCCGGGTTCGATCAGCTACTCCTCGATCGGTTCCGGCAGCGCCCAGCACATGGCCGGCGAATGGATGCGCCTGCTCACCGGCATCAATATCATCCACGTGCCTTACAAAGGCGGCGGTCCGCAAATGACGGATCTTCTCGGCGGTCACTCGCCCAGCGGATTTCTCGCGCTGCCTGTCGCCGCACCGAATATTAAGAACAACCGTATCCGCGCCGTCGGTATGACCTCGGCAAAACGTTCATCCGCCTTTCCCGACGTGCCGACCTTTGATGAATCCGGCATGTCCGGCTTTGAAGTCAGCCAGTGGTGGGCGATCCTGATGCCGCGCGGTACGCCGAACGACATCGTCGCCAAACTGCACACCGAAATTTCCGCCATCGTCAAAACCGCGGAAATGAAAGGCCGCATGGCTGAACTGGGTGTTGATCCCGTCGGCGGCACGCCGGATCAGTTGGGTGAACTGATCAAAAACGAAATCGCCAAGTACAGGAAGATCGTCGCCGACGCCAAGATCACGCTGAACTGAATCCGGAACATCCCGTTGCCCCTGCGCCAGGCTCGGGGCAAGCGGGATTTCGGTAACACTCAGGTCACGCGGATATTCTTGAACTGCCAGGGATCCGAAGCGTCGACATCCTCGGGGAAGGGGTGGTTTCGGCCCTGCAGCGGCGTCCAGTCGGAATAAACACCGACCACCCGGCCCAGATAGGGATTTGCCACCTCAAGCACGCGGCGGTGATCCATGTCGTCCGGATCGATGATGCCGGCCTCCGGGTTTTCCATAGCCCAGACGATGCCACCGAGAACACCGGCGGCCACCTGCAGGCTGGTCGCGTTGTTGTACGGCGCCAGCTGGCGGGCCTCCTCGATCGACAGTTGCGAGCCGAACCAGTAAGCGCCCTTTTTGTGGCCGAGCAGCAGCGCACCCAGTTCATCAACACCGGATACCACCTCGTCGCGCAGCACGCGGCGCTGCTCCTGGGCCTCCCAGTTGCGGCCTGCCAGTTCGTGTACCGAAAGCACGGTATCGTCGCAGGGATGGTAGGAATAGTGACAGGTCGGACGGTAGGCAACCCGATCGCCATGCTTCACCGTGTAGTAATCCGAAATCGAGATCGCCTCGCCGTGGGTGATCAGGAAGCCGTGGAAAGCGCCCGCCATCGGCGTCCAGGTGCGCACCTTGACCGACGCGCCCGGGCGGTTGAGATAGATTGCCGCCTTGCAGCCGTAATCATGGTGGCATCCCTCCGGCGGGAAATGCTTCTCGTGCGAACCCCAGCCGAGTTCACAGGGCTGCGAGCCTTCGCCGATGAATCCGTCGACCGACCAGGTGTTGACGAACTCGCCCGGGCGCTTGCGCACGCTGGCGACCTGGGTATCTCGCTCCGAGCAATGAATCGAATTGATGCCGAGGTCCATTGCCAGCTGCGCCCACTCCGCCTTCGACTGCGGCATCTCGCCGCGGCCGAGGATGTCCTGCGCCAGATTAAGCATGCCCTGCTTGACCCAGTGCGAGATCAGACCGGGATTGGCGCCGTGTGTCGGAAGGATCGTTGGGCCTTTCGGGAATTTCCTGCGCAGTGCCAGCACTTCCTCGCGCTGGCCGTAGTTGGAGCGCGCCGAAACCGACACCAACTGGTCGGTATAGCCGCCTGCCCAGGGCTCGATGCACGAGTCCGTGTACAGCACGCCTTTTTCACAGCAGAACTCAATCAGCGCCGAACTGGCGACATCGACGGACAGGTTGACCAGGAAATCGCCGCGCTCCAGACGCGGGCCGAGAATCGCCCGGTAATTCGCCCGGGTAAGGGGATTTACCTCGAAACGGATGCCGAAGCTGCCCGCCTCGGCGCGGCCGCGGTCATGGCCGGTGATGATGGAAATGCGTTCCTTCGGCATGTCGATGTGACGCAGCAACAGCGGCAGGACACCCTGCGCGACAGAGCCGAAACCGACGAAAACGATTTTTCCCGGGAATTTGAAATATTTTTGATCTGCCATTTCATAAACTGGTGTTGTCGTTTTTCGGGAAGCGCGAGTCTAGCAATTTTTGTCCTGCGCGAACAGCAAAACCGGCCGTGCGTCTGCGCTGGCTATAATGTCCATCAAATCAACACGACGCCGGCTGCAAACCCGCGCAGACCGGCGCAACCCCGGGAACCGCCATGGCTGAAACAAAACCGCAATCCGCGCCATCACCCGCCGCGCAGACTGTCGCCGCTCTCGTTGCGCGCGCCCGCAAGGCGCAGGCCGCGATCGCAAACTATTCGCAGGTGCAGCTCGACGAACTGGTCACCGCTGCAGGCTGGGCGATAATGGAACCGGCTCGCAACCGCACGCTTGCCGAAATCGCCGTGCGTGACACCGGGCTCGGCACCGTCGCCGACAAGATCAACAAGAACCACCGCAAAACGCTGGGCCTGATGCGCGACCTGCAGGGCGCAAGATCCACCGGCGTGCTCAACGAAATCCCGGAGCTGGGTCTGACCGAAATCGCCCGCCCGGTCGGTGTTGTCGCCGCCGTCGTACCCTCCACCAATCCCGGCGCCACACCCGCCAACAACATCATCAATGCACTGAAGTGCGGCAATGCGGTGATCCTGTCGCCGTCGCCGAAAGGTTATTCGACCTCGGCGCAGCTGATTGAATACATCTACGCCGAGTTCGACCGCATCGGCGCACCGAAAGACCTGGTGCTGACCCTGCCGCATCCGGTGACCAAGGAACTGAGCCAGGAACTGATGAAACAGTGCGATCTGGTTGTCGTCACCGGTTCGCAGGCCAATGTCCGCGCGGGCTACTCCAGCGGCACACCGGCTCTGGGCGTCGGCGCCGGCAATGTCGCGGTGATCGTTGATGACTCCGCCGATCTGGATGACGCCGCTAAGAAAATCATGCGTTCGAAGATTTTCGACAACGCGACGAGTTGCTCTTCCGAAAACAGCCTGATCATCCACGCCGCGGTGTACGACCGGATGATCGCCGCGCTGACCAACGTTGGCGGCGCACTTCTCAGCGCCGGTGAAAAGGCTGCGCTGCAGGAGACCATGTTCCCCAGCGGCAAGCTCTCTTCCGCGGTCACCGCGCAATCCGTGGAAAAAATCTGCGGCATCGCCGGCCTGACGCGATCCGAACTGGTCAAGGCCAAATGCCTGATGGTGGAAGAAACCGGCACCGGACCTGCCGCGCCCTTCTCCGGCGAAAAGCTGTCGCCGGTGATGGCGCTGTACAAGGCGCGCGATTTCGACCACGCCTTTGCCACGCTACGCGCCATCTACGACTATCAGGGCGACGGCCACTCCTGCGGCATCCATACAAAAGATAATGAAAATATTCAAAGACTTGGGATGGAAATGACAGTGTGCCGGGTCATCGTCAACCAGGCCCATGCCATCGCCAACGGCGGCAACTTCGACAACGGCCTGCCGTTCTCGCTGACCATGGGCTGCGGCACCTGGGGTGGCAACAGCTTCTCGGAGAACTTGAATTACCGGCACTTCATGAACACCACGCGTATCGTGCGCACCATCCCGCCGCGCGAACCGTCGGTGGACGAGATCTTCGGCAGCTACCGCAAAAAATACAGCGCCTGAAACACTGAGCGCCGAAACGTCATGCGTACCATCCGCGATTACGTCGACCGCCGCGCCGCCGAACAGCCCGATGCCACCTGGCTGATCGCGCCGGAGACCGGCGCGACGATGACTTTCGCGCAATTGCAGCGCAACTCCCGGGATCTGACCCATTTCCTGATAGGTGCCGGCCTCAAAAAAGGCGACAAGGTCGCGCTGATGCTGCACAACAGCTATCAGACCGCACGACTGCTGATCGGCGTGATGTACGGCGGCTTCATGGTTGCGCCGCTGAACCTGCTGGCACAGCCGTCACAGCTGACCTACGTCCTGCAACACTCCGATACCCGCATCATTTTCACCAGTGAAGAATTCGCCGGCCGGCTGGAAACAGCACTGGAGGGCGTCGACCACGGCATCACCATCATTGCCATCGATCCCGACGCCACCACGCTGTTTGAACACGCCCACCTGCCCGACACGCCGCTGCCCGACGTCCGTGAAACCGACGACGCGCTGCTGATGTACACCTCGGGCACCACCGGCAAACCGAAAGGCTGCGTGTTATCCAACCGCAGCGTCTGCGCCGGCGGCGAATTCACCAGCAGCGCGCATGAACTGACCAACAATGACCGCGTGCTGTGCGCCATGCCGCTGTACCACATCAACGGCCAGATCGTGACAACGGTCGCACCGCTGGTGCACGGCGGCAGCGTGGTGATGCCGCAGCGCTTCGGCGTCAGCAACTACTGGGAACTGGTTGCGAAGCACCAGTGCACCTGGATCAATGTTGTACCGACCATCATCGCCTATCTGATGAACACGCCGACACCCAAGGAAAAAGGGCTCGACGTCTCGCGCGTGAAATTCTGCCGCTCCGCCTCGGCGCCTTTGCCCCCGGAGCTGCACCGCGCGTTCGAAGACAAGTTCAGTATCGGCATCATCGAAACCTTCGGCATGACAGAAACCAATGCGCCCTGCTTCACCAATCCCTACGACCCGGCAAAACGCAAAATCGGCAGCCCCGGCACCGCCTGGGGCAATGAAGCCAAGGTCATCGATCCGGTCACCGGCAAGGAACAACCGCGCGGCACACCCGGTGAACTGATGCTCCGCGGCGACAACGTGATGACCGGCTATTACAAGGACCCGGAGAACACCGCAAAAACGCTGGAACCCGATGGCTGGTTGCACAGCGGCGATCTCGGTTACATGGATGAAGACGGCTTTGTATTCGTCACCGGTCGCATCAAGGAACTGATCATCAAGGGCGGCGAAAACATCGCCCCTCGCGAGATCGACGAAGCGTTGCTGAAACACCCCGCCGTGCTCGAGGCCGCCGCAGTCGGCATCCCTGACGCCAACTACGGTCAGGAAATCATGGCCTGCGTGATTCTGAAACCGGGCATGGAATGTTCGATGGAAACGCTGACGGCATTTTCCAGACAGGAACTTGGCCCCTACAAGACGCCGAAGGTGATCAAGTTTGTGAGTGAACTGCCCAAGGGCCCTTCAGGCAAGGTTCAGCGATTGAAGTTGCTGGAAACCCCATAAAAAACGGCGCTCATCAGCGCCGTTTTCTTCGTTCTTTTAAATCAGGGTTTGATCCCCGAAGCCCTGACCACCTTACCCCAACGCTCAATCTCCTCCGCCAGCATCTTGCGGAAATACTCCGGCGATTCGGCAATCGGGTCGGCGCCCATCTGCGCCAGCTTGCTGCGGAAGTCTTCGCGTTTCACCGCATTGACCACCACCCGGTTCAGGGTGTCTACGATGGGCTGCGGCGTGCCGCGCGGCACGAGGATGCCGTACCAGGTCTGCGTGACAAAACCCGGCAGGCCGGCTTCGATCATCGTCGGCACTTCCGGCATCAGCGCGGAGCGCTTTTCACTGGTGATACCGAGCACGCGCACACGGTTGAGCACGGGCTGCGCGCCGGGGATGTTGCTGAAAGAGAACTCCACTTCGCCGCTGGCCAGTGCGATCATCGACGGGCCGGTGCCCTTGTACGGAATGTGCGTGAACTCGCCCTTGACCATCAGCTTGAGCATTTCACCCGACAGATGCTGGGTGCTGCCACTGCCAGACGAGGAGTAGTTCATCTTGCTGGAGCTTTTTTTCACCAGCGCCAGGAATTCCTTGACGTTTTTCACCGGCACAGACGGGTGCGTCATCAGCAGGTTCGCGCTCGATGAAAACACCGCGACCGGAATGAAATCCTTGACCGGATCGTAGTTCAGCTTGGGATAGAGCGTGGCGTTAACACCCAGCGCCGCCGAACTGAGGAACAGCGTATAGCCGTCGGCCGGCTGGCGGATGATGTATTCAGCAGCGATGTTCTGCGCCTGGCCGGCGCGGTTCTCGACGATGACCTGCTGGCCCAGCGCCTCGGTGATCTGCGGCGCAATCAGCCGGCCCATGATGTCGCTGCCGCCGCCGGGGGCGTAACCGACGATCATGCGGATCGGCTTGTTGGGGTATTTTTCCTGGGCGAAGGCAGTGCCGCCGAATGCCAGGGTCGCGCCGACGATGCCGGCGATCAGTGATTTCATGGTGAAGCTCCTCTGCAATAATATTAAATACTTGATTATTATACTATTTTTTAATCACATGCCGGTTGCTACCGGTAAGGTCGAGCCCGAGGATAACGCAGCTCTGCACCCACGAGAACCTTGACCTCAGCGCGGCAGCCTCAGCGTCGCCGCGATCAGCGCGAGGCTGGCCCAGGTCCAGCGGTTCGCGCCGTCCTGAATGTTTTCCAGAGCGCGCCATGCGGCCCAGACGATGCTCACCAGCAACACAATCAGCGCCACGCCCTGTATCGATACGCCTTCTTCACCCTTGGCGGCATCGAAGGGCACGAGCTGATTCAACCTCTCATGCCATGCGGCAGCACTCGAAAGCGGAAGTTCAATCTGCGTATAGGTTCCGGTCAGCATTTCGAGCTTCAAAGTGCCGGCAAGCAACAATACGACCCATGCAAACAGCAGCGCAACCGCACCTCGCGCCATGCCGATACCGGCGTGGTGCGCAACTAGATCGGCCACCCGCGCCGCGGGCTTGAGAAACTCCATCACAACAGTCGCCACCGCCCTCCGATTCAATCTGGTGAGCAGCAATCATTGCATTATTGATCCATATCAAATCAGCACCCTTGCACACGCCTAGCATGGTGCATGTCTGGTAAGCGAAGTTCCAAGAGGAGCGAATGTCGTGAACCACATGGCGCAACGTCTCAGCAAGGTGGTCAGCCGGCAGGAAATCGCCGGATCGTCCTTGTTGTGGCAAAGCGCGGCCTGCCTACCTCTCTCCGCCCAAGGTTGCTGCCAGTGCGCTAAAGCGTGTCCGACGGATGCACTGGAATTCAACGGTGGCATCCCATCGGTGACTGCGCAATGCACGGACTGCGCCCGTTGCGCTGCAGCCTGCCCTACCGACGCCCTCCAGAGAAAGCATTTTCCAGCGCCTGTCGCCAAGAACGTGCGAAGCGGTGAACCGGTGTTCATTGACTGCAGCAAGGTACCCCGCCCACACAGCCCTGAGGTCACAATTCGCGTGCCGTGTCTGGGCGCGATTTCAACGGGATGGTTGCTGAAGCTCCAGGATCAAATCGGTGATGCGCCAATCGTCGCGCTGGATCGTGGCTGGTGCTCCAGTTGCCGATCCGGTGGCGACTCGGCCTGCAGTGCCACAAATGTTGTTGCCGATGCCGGCCGCATGTTTGCGGACGCGGGAATACCCTTGCAATTGCAACCGAGAATCGAACGCCATCCCTTGCGGCTGGTGAAAATGCCTGATGCCATTCCGGCGGCGGTTGAGGAAACGTTGATTTCGCGCCGCGGGCTTTTCAGCCTTGGATTTTCGGAGGCCGCTGGTCTGGCAGTCGGCGCCTTGAATACACACGGGGCATCGGTGGATACAGCCTTACCCCCGCTGGGCACAGTGGGCCGGTTGATTCCAGCAGAACAGATCCGGCGCATGACCGCACTGCTGAGCATCCGCAGCCGTTATCCCGGTTCCCCGGCGACCTTGCCGTTACCGGCCGTATCCATCGAGAACAATCAGTGCGAGAACCACGGCATTTGCGCGGCGGTATGTCCGACCGGTGCGCTGGTGAAATACGGTGACAACGGCGCCGCCGGCATCCGCTTCAATGCGCTGCTGTGCGTCAGCTGCCGTCAGTGTGAGCGCGATTGCCCGCAACAGGCCATCCGTTTCACAGCGCTGCGCGGCACATTGCCGCAGGACATCGAACAGGAGCTCACCCGCCATCCGGTAAAGGTGTGCGTGAAATGTGACGATGAATTCTCCGGCGCTCCGGGTGAAACATGCCCGGTTTGCCGCAAAACGGAAGCGCTGTTTGTACGACGCGTAGTTGCGAACGAACCCTCAGGCAACGCGGTTGCTTGAATTGCACAGGAGGTACTGATCGTGGGTGACTTTGAACAGATGAACCGGCGGGGATTTCTTAAAACCTCGGCTGCGGCAGGTGTTGCAGGTTCTGCCGCAATTGGAGGCGGCGCGGTGGTTTCCACTCTGAGTACCGATGCGACGGGACTGGGAAGTCGTCCGGACGGTCCGGTTCCTGAAACCAAGATCACCAAAAACGTTTGCCACCAGTGCCCTGCACGCTGTGGCATTGACGTCTATGTCACCAACGGCAAGGTCCACGCGATCTACGGTTCGCCGGATCACCCGATTTCAAACGGCAAACTGTGCCCCAAGGGCCATCTTGGCGCCTACATTCTTTACGACCCGGACCGTTTCAAGGGTCCGATGAAACGAACAAATCCCAACAAAGGCCGCAACGAGGACCCAAAGTGGCAGGCCATCAGCTGGGAGGAGGCGCTCAACACCGTCGCCACGCGCCTGAACGGCCTGCGAGACAAGGGGGAACAACACCGCTTTGCGATCGTTAACGGCCGCGGCTGGGGTAGCACCGACGTCGGACTGCTCGGCAACTTCGGCAAGCTCTATGGCACGCCGAATTCCACGCTGGGCCATTCGTCGATGTGCGCCGACACCAGCAAAAAAGCCAAATCCGCAATCGACGGCAACTACAGCTACAACTCGTACGACTACAAGAACACCAATTACCTGCTGATTTTTGGTGCCGCATTCCTGGAAGCGTACCGCCCCTACAACAACAACATGCAGGTGTGGGGGCATATCCGAACCAAGGCCCCAAAAACAAAAGTTGCGGTTGCTGATGTGCGGGTGACCCCAACCGGCGCAGCCGCAGACCACCTGATGCTGGTCAAGCCCGGCACCGACGGTGCACTGGCACTGGCCATCGCCCACGTAATTCTTACAGAAGGGTTGTGGGACCGGAAATTCGTCGGTGACTTCGTCGACAGCATCAATCTGTTCAAGACCGGCGAAGAACTGGATCCGAAATCGTTCAAGGAAAAATGGACTCTTGGCCTGATTGAGTGGTGGAACGCGGAACTGAAAGACCGGACGCCGAAATGGGCGGCCGAAATCACCACAGTTTCCGAGCGCGACATCACCAGAATTGCCCGGGAATTCGGCTCGACTCGCCCGGCGATGGCGATCTTCGAACGGGGCGTGACACTGCATACCAACGGCTTGTACAGCGGCATGGCCGTGCATGTGCTGAACGCCTTGGTCGGCGCCATGTATGCAGTCGGCGGTCTCGCCAACCAGATGGGCGTGCCTTACGCCAAGCTGCCAGTAAGCTCGGATGACTTCGTCGATGATGCTGCCAAGGAAGCCGCCGCAAGGAAAATGCCGCGGATCGACCGTGTAAAAAGCAAAGAGCTGCCTCTGGCCTCGAACAACATCCAGGGCATCGCCAAGAGCATTATCGAAGGCAAGCCGTACACGCTCGACACGATCATGTTTTACATCACGAATCCGATTTACAGCGCGCCCAACTCTAAAGAATGGGAGGAAGCGCTGAAAAAAGTGTTCGTCATCGAGACATCGCCGTTCCCGAGCGAAACCTCGGTATTTTCCGACCTCGTGCTTCCCGACCACACCTTCCTGGAACGCTTTCAGGACACGCCGACATATCCGTTCGAAGGTTGGCCATTGACCAACATCCGGGTGCCTGCGGTGCAACCGCTTTATGACACCAAACACTTCGGTGACACCCTGATCGAGATCGGCAAGCGCATCAAGGGACCGACCAGCGAGTATTACCAGAAAGTCGGCAACGTGGAGAACGTACTCAAAGCCATTGCCAAGGGCTTTGAGGCCAATCCCGGATCGAATGGCGTCGACAGTTACGAAAAATGGGTTGAAAAAGGCGTCTGGTACAAGAAACCTTACCTCTACCGTCAAATCGCCGGGGAATTCTACGAGTGGGACGGTGAAGACTATCGCAAGCCGATGAGCGCCGAGGACGTCAAAAAGAAACTGTTGAAGACCGAGTCGGGCAAGTTCGAACTGAAGTCGAGTTATCTGGAGCATTACGACGAGTTCATCGCCAACGCGCTGGGCATCCCAAAGGAGAAAGTCGGTTTTCCGCAATGGATCAAGGCGAAGTACACCGGTGGCGGCGACCTGCACTTCATCGCCACAAAAACCCCGATGCATGGCGAAGGACGGACTGCAAACCTCCCGGTCGCCATTTCACTGTACCAACCAACCTCCGGCGGCCGTAACGAACTGTTCCTGGAAATCCATCCGGAGACCGCAGCAAAACGCGGCATCCGCAACGGTGACCGGGTAAAGATCCATAACGATCTCGGTACGATTTATGCGCGGGCACACCTGTTTCCGGCCTGCCGCCCGGATACCGTCACGTTGCCCTTCGGTTTCGGCCACTGGGCCCATGGTCGCTGGGCCAAGGGACGCATGGAAGGCAATACCAACGAAATCATTCCGAACGTTTCCGAACCGATCTCGAACGCTGCAGCGGTACACACGGTAACGGTAAAGGTTGAAAAAGCTTAATCCGCAACATATGCACCGAATGGAAAAAGGAGAATAGCCATGGCCCGATGGGGAATGGTAATTGATCTGGAAAAGTGCACTGGCTGTCAGGCCTGCACCACAGCCTGCTCGATGGAGAACTCAAGACTGCCCGGGGAGAACTGGCAGGATGTCCTGTTCTACAACGAGGGGGAATATCCCAGCGGCAAGCTGACCTGGCTGCCGAGACCGTGCATGCATTGCGAGAATGCGTCATGCGTGGATGTCTGCCCGACCAAGGCGACCTACAAGGACAAGGACGGTTTCGTCCTGATCAACTGGGATCTCTGCATCGGTTGCAAATACTGCATGATCGCCTGCCCCTATGGCGTGAGGTTCTACGCCGAGGAGAAACAGAAGACGCTACCGGACGTGCGCGAGGTGTGGCCAAGCAAGGACGGCAAGGTCTGGGATCCGCCGTGGGCCATGCCCGAACACATGAATGACCCGAAGCACGGCGTCGGGATACAACCCAGGAACGTGGTCTCCAAATGCACGTTCTGCTACCACCGTGTCAGCAAAGCGCCCCAGGGAACCCCGGATCTCGATCCGAACGATCCCAAAACACGGGAGTTCACACCGGCCTGCGTGGTCACCTGCGCACCCACTGCGCGTTACTTCGGCGACCTCGACAATCCGAAAAGCTACGTCAGGCAACTGATCGCCGAAAAATGCGGCGTCCGCTTGCAGGACCACACGGGCAACCGCCCGCAGGTCTATTACCTGGCTGGCGAAGCGGCATCCATTCCGGAAACGCGGTCGACCCGCACGAGAAAAGTCTAAGGGAGAACCATCATGAACATTCTTGCCCTGCGAACCCCCGACGGCCGGCCGCTGTTTGACCTGCATTCCAAACCCGACGGCATGTCAGCCCTGATGATGATCGGCGGCGCAGTTGTTGCCGGCGTCAGCCTGTCCATCGTTCTGTTCATGCTGTTTACAAAGGGCCATGCGGCTTACAACACCTCCAGCGATTTTCCGTGGGGTGCGCCGATCGCCTTTTACATGTTTTTCCTGCTTGCCTCGTCGGGTCTGTCAATCATCTCTTCACTGGACACGGTTTTCGGCCTGAAGACTTTCTACCCGGTAGCAAAACGCTGCATCTGGCTGTCGATCATCACGCTGGTCGCCGGCTTCACCCTGCTGGCACTGGAATTGGGCAACCCGTTCAGGCTGCTCTGGGCGATACCGATATCCGCGCAGTACAAGTCGCCGATGTGGTGGATGGGTAATTTCTATTCGATTGACCTGGCCCTGCTTTGCATCAAGTTCTACCTGCTGCATACCGGCGAATGGCACAGCAAACGCACGCATCTGATCTCAGTCGGGTCCTTCGTGATCTGCATCTTCGCCTCCGGTACTCTTGGCCTTGCATTCGGCATGATGGCGATGCGTCCGGCGTGGTACAGCCCCGTAATGCCGATGTATTTCATCCTGACCGGATTCATGACGGCGGTCGCATTCATCGTCTTTTTCACCAGCCTGGTGCGCCGGGTCAATGGCACGCCGGAAAATGTCCGCAAGCTGTTCGACGACGTACTGCCGCGGCTTTTCTTCGTCACACTGCTGGCCGTTGTGGTGACCCGCTTCGGTCAGATCGTCACCGGCCTGTGGAGCAATTTCGAGGGTATGGAAGCACACTGGAGGTCTCTAGGATCCGTCATGTTCCATATCGAGGTCTGGGTAGGCTTCATCATCCCGCTGGCATTGATGAGCAGCCGGGAACGGCGCGCCAACGTGACAATCCAGATGATCTCGGCACTGCTGTTCATGGTCGGCATTTTTGCCGCACGCCTGCACCTGCTGATCATGGGGCAGGAAGTACCGCTGTTTAAAGGTTATTGGGCAGGTTACGTGGAATACAACCCGTCCTTCACGGAATGGCTGTTGATCCCGGCGGGCTTCGGCATCGTATTCATGCTGTACGGCGCGGGCAACTGGCTGTTCAACCTCGCCGACCATCGTGCACCGGCAGACGCGCACTGAATCCGATAGAACATGCGGGGTGGGCGCCGGCCCACCCGGAAATCCAAGGAGTGATTAATGAGAAATGGAACAGTCGCGATGCTCGCATGCCTGGTCACGCTGACAGCCACCTCCACCGACGCATCGTCACAACAGTCCAAAACCCCGCCGGCACCACCCGCAGAAGCCAGCAGCGACGTAGGCAACTGGGGAGGTATTTCATACAGCCGCCGCGACCTCATTCTGAAGCCTGAGGAGAAAGCGGATCTGCGTAAACTTGAAGACCGTCATCTCGCCGAACTGCGCAATCTTGAAGACAAGTTTGATCGCGAACTTCGAACTCTGCGACAGAAGCACTATCAGGAGCGCGAATCCATGATCAGGAAATTCGGGGCCCGCTAGCAACAACTCGGGGCGGAAGCCGGCAGGTCGACCCGGAATCTTCAACAGGGCAGGACCAGAATCACAGCCAAAGCGCCCTCCGGCCGATTACGCAGCTCAATACGACCGCCATGCAGTTCAGCCACGTTCTTCGCAATCGCCAGCCCGAGTCCGGTGCCGCCCGTATCGCGGTTGCGTGAACCCTCAACCCGGTAAAAAGGTTCGAACACCCGGCTCAGTTGGTAAACCGGCAAACCCGGGCCCTGATCAAGAATGCTGATCTGCAAGCGGTCGGCATGGTCCTCAACAACCACTTTTGCGCTGGTGCCGTACTTGATGGCGTTTTCCAGCAGATTGGCGAGGCAGCGTTTGAGCAACTGCGGCCCGCGGCCCGCCCCTCGATCGTGACCATGCCGCCGGTCTCGCGCAGATCGGCGGTCAGGGCTGCGACGGCGCGAAAGCCCAGGGCAACACCCCGCAAGCGGGCCAGCAACTGATGACCCCGGATGAGCGTACTGCGATGCGCGACAGGATGCGCAACGTCCAGTCGCCGGAAGAGCGCCAGCAGATCGCGCAGGCCAACCACGCCGAGATGCAGAAGCGCACAACGGAAAAAGGCATCACAATGCCGGAGCACTGCAATCATCAGGGTCACGGCACTGGCCCGAACGCGGCGCCGGGCACGCAAACCAACTGATCCGGCAGTCGTAATATGGGGCGGTACAATCCGCCCCGTTCCAATTGCATCTAACGCAGCCGATAACGCCGGGAGAACACCATGAAATGCGCCGTTCCGATCATCATCGCCACGCTGCTGGCAACCGCCAACTTTTCAGCTTTTGCGCAGCCCTACGGCATGCACCACGGCATGGGCGGCGGCATGATGAGAGGTCCGGTGGGTATGCTGACCCAGCAGGACGCCGGCTCTGCCGCGGACATGGGACTGGTGATGGACCTCGTGCATACCAACACCAGAATCAAGCGTAGCGTGACCCATCTGCCTGATGGCATCAGAACCGTCACCGAGTCTGACGATCCGGCCGTGGCACAAGCCATCAAGGCGCATGTCGCCAGCATGTCGGGCCGGCTCAAGGACGGCAGGGAATTCAACCTGTTCAGCACCACGCTGCCGGTGATTTTCGACAACGCCGACAAGATCAAGTCCGCGGTGGAGATGACTGACAAGGGCGTCATCGTCACCCGCACCACCGGCGACGCCAAAGTGGCGGCTGCCCTGCAGGCACACGCCAATGAAGTCACGGAACTGGTGCAGGAAGGCCCGACGGCCTTTCACCGCGGCATGAATGCCCGCATGGCGATGGGCCCGGACGGCCCGCGCGGCGCAATGCAACGCACGGCGCAAACCGGGAAACCGGCCATTGCCGCTTCGCAGACGCCGCACACCCATGACCACAGTTTCAGCGGCGCAGAGCAGTGGGCCAAAGTATTCGACAACCCGAAACGTGATGCCTGGCAAAAGCCGCACGAGGTAATCCAGGCGCTGAAACTGAAACCGGATGCCGTAGTTGCCGACATCGGCTCAGGCACGGGTTATTTTTCAGTTCGGCTCGCGCACATGGTGCCGAAGGGCAGGGTCTACGGACTCGATACCGAACCCGACATGGTCAAGTACCTGACCGACCGCGCAAAACGCGCCGGTCTCAACAATCTCCGCGCAGTGCAGGCCAAACCGGGCAGCCCGATGCTGCCGGAGCAGGCCGATCTGGTAATCCTCGTCGATGTCTATCACCACATCGACAACCGCGAGCAGTATTTCCACCAGTTGCAGAAATCGCTGAAACCCGGCGGCCGCCTCGCGGTGATTGATTTCCTCCTGGATTCGCCCGAAGGTCCGCCAAAAGCCGCACGCATTGCGCCGGAACAGGTCAAGGCCGAATTGCAGCGGGCCGGATATGTGCTGGGCGAAGAACACGCATTTCTGCCCAATCAGTATTTCCTGGTGTTCCAACCCCGGCCATAAACCGGCCGGCTGCGTTGCAGACCCCGGGGAATACGCATACACTTTGAAGCATGCAACTGCTGCGCCAATTCGCTGTATTGCTACTGATGCTGACCATGCCCCTTCAGGCGGTGGCAGCGTTCGCGCCGCTCATGCCCTGCACCGACGGGCATGCGCCAGCCATTGCGCATTCGCATGACAGTCACGCCCACCAACAGGCCAAGACCGACTCCAGCGAACACTTGTCCTTGCCCTGTAGTGATCATCAGCAAGGGAACAGCGGCAACGGCAATAAATTTGATGGCCACTCCTGCTGTCACCAAGTGTTTACCGGCGCCGCATCGTTAATACTGCCTCTGGAACCGGAAACCCCGCGCGTCATCACGGCGCGAATATCACACCTCAACACGCTGTTCATTCCCGATCTACCCCAGCGCCCGCCCCGGGCCTGATCCCCTGTAGTCTGTAATGGCGCATCACGCGATTGCGCCACCTTGGGTGCTTTTTTGCCCGCTTGATGCAATGGGGATCAATATGCAGTTGAAACTCGCAGTCCTGTGCTGCGCCTGTGCGGCATTCTGGTTGCCGCCAGCGTGGGCGCAACAATCCGTCCTTGCCGGGCCGGCGGATCCGCAGGCCAAGGTACCGGCGCCAGCCTATGTCTCGGCTTTTACCGGCTATCAGCCCTTGCGTGATGATGCGCTCGCGCCCTGGCGAGAAATCAACGACGAAGTCGCCCGCGCAGGCGGCCACTTGGGCATGTTCGGCGGCGCTCATGCCGGACATGGCGTCAAACCGGCACCGTCGACTAAGCCGGGGGTGGCAAAATGAATAACGCCCAATCTTTCATGGCCGCCTTCGTCGTATTCCTGCTTGGCGGCTGCGCCACCTTTTCCGAAGACGGCGGCACGCGTCAGGTTAATGACGCCCTCAGCAAACGCGGAATCACACAGCAGGCGCCATGGATCAAAAATAAAGATGACGCCACGCGAGCTGGCGATCAGGTACGTGCCCTGCTGGCGCAACCGCTGACCGCCGACAACGCGGTACAGATTGCACTGCTCAACAACCGCGGACTGCAGTCCGCATACGCCGAACTGGGCATCGCCGAATCCGACCTCGTGCAGGCCGGACGCCTGCGCAATCCGGGCTTCTCGTTTGGCCGTACGCATCGCGCGGATGATATCGAATATGAACGCGCCTTCATTTTCGACTTGCTGGGTTTACTGACGATGCCGCTCCGAACGCAACTGGAACGCGAGCGTTTCGAACTCGCACAGAGCCGCATGGCAGCCAGCATTCTGCAGGTCGCTGCTGACACCCGTCGCGCATGGATCAGCGCAGTCGCTGCACAACAATCAGCGGCCTATGCCGAACAGGTCAAAAGCGCCGCCGAGGCAGCATCCGAACTGGCAAGGCGCATGGTCAAGGCCGGCAATTTCAGCAAACTCGATCAGGCGCGGGAACAGGCGTTTTATGCCGATGCCGCCGCACAACTGGCACGCGCCCGCCAGGGGGCGCTGGCTGAACGCGAGCGGCTGATCCGGCTTCTCGGGCTGTGGGGTAACGACATTGCATTCAATCTGCCGGAGCGCCTGCCCGATCTTCCGCCATCGCTGCGCGACATGGCCGACATCGAAAGACAAGCCATGCAGCAGCGGCTTGATGTGCAGGAAGCGGCACGTCATGCCGAAAACATCGCCAACTCGCTGGGACTGACCAAGGCCACCGGGTATTTCAGCGTGCTCGAAGCAAAATACATCCGCAACAGCGAAAGCGGCCAACCGCGCAAAACCGGTTACGAAATCGAACTGCGGCTGCCGATCTTCGATTCCGGCTCGGCAAAACTGGCTCGGGCGGAAAACACCCACCGGCAGGCGGTCAACCACGCGGCAGACCTCGCCATACGCGCCCGCTCGGAAGTGCGAGAAGCCTACGGCGCATGGCGCAGCAGCTACGACCTGGCCAGACACTACCGCGACGAAATAGTACCGTTGCGCACACGCATCAGCGAAGAAACGCTGCTGCGCTACAACGGCATGCTGATGAGCGTATTTGAACTGCTCGCGGAATCCCGCCAGCAGGTCGGCGCGGTCATCAACGCCATCGAAGCGCAACGCGACTTCTGGCTTGCCGACACCAGCCTTCAGTTCACGATCAACGGCAAGTCGCCGGGTGCCATTTCGGCAACGGGCGGCAGCCTGCGCGCCGCCGCGCCCGCCGCGGAAGCCGGCCACTAAGGAACGGATCAAGACATGAATAACCGACGCAATTTCCTACGCGCCTCCGGCGCCGCACTGCTTGGCGCCGCGACGGTCAGCCGCGCCGCGCAAGGCGCAGTACCCGAAGCGCCGATGCAATCAAAACCCGACACGCAGCCGCCATTGATGCCGGCCAGCGGTCGCCCTTACAACCCGGTCGTGACACTGAACGGCTGGACCCTGCCCTGGCGCATGAACAACGGCTGGAAGGAATTTCACCTGATCGCTGAACCGGTGCGCCGTCAGATCGCGCCCGGTATGACCGCCAATCTGTGGGGTTACAACGGCCAGTCGCCGGGCCCGACCATCGAATGCGTCGAAGGCGACAAGGTGCGGATCTTCGTCACCAACAAGCTGCCGGAACACACCACCATCCACTGGCACGGCATCCTGCTGCCCAACGGCATGGACGGCGTTGGCGGGCTGACGCAGCCTCAGATTCCGGTCGGTAAGACCTTCGTCTATGAATTCGAAATGAAGAAATCCGGCACCTTCATGTATCACCCGCATGCTGACGAAATGACGCAGATGGCGATGGGCATGATGGGATTTTTTGTGGTGCACCCGAAGAACCCGAACTTCATGAAAGTCGACCGTGACTTTGTGTTCCTGCTCAACGCTTTCGACATCAAACCGGGAGCGGCGACTCCGAACGTCAACACCATGCTCGATTTCAACCTGTGGTGCTGGAACTCAAGGGCTTTCCCCGGGATTGATCCGTTCGTGGTGCGCACCAACGACAAGGTAAGGATCCGCTTCGGCAACCTGACGATGACCAATCATCCGGTACACATGCACGGTTACGACTTTGAAGTCACCTGCACCGACGGCGGGTGGGTACCGAAATCCGCGCGCTGGCCGGAAGTGACGGTCGACGTTGCTGTCGGCCAGATGCGCGCCTTCGAGTTCACTGCGGAAGCGCCGGGCGACTGGGCCATCCATTGCCACAAGTCGCACCACACGATGAATGCCATGGGCCACGGCGTGCCGACGATGATCGGCGTTGATCACCGTGGCGTCGCCGAAAAAATCATGAAGCTGGTGCCGGACTACATGGTCATGGGTGAACGCGGAATGGCGGACATGGGAGAAATGGAAATGCCGCTGCCCGACAACACGCTGCCGATGATGACCGGCCGCGGGCCATTCGGTCCGCTGGAAATGGGCGGCATGTTCACCGTGGTCAAGGTGCGCGACGGTCTCGCGCGCAATGATTACAAGGATCCGGGCTGGTTCAAACATCCTCCGGGCACGGTCGCACACGAGTGGACCGGCACAGCGCCGGCGGCTAACCGCGCGGCACCTGCAGCGACGGGCGCGCACGAACAGTTATTGCAAGCTCACAAACCGGCAGCCGGACACAAACACTAACTACAAGTATTTGATTATATTAAACTTTATTGAGGTCATTATGCATCCAACATTATTCACCGCAGTCTGCATGACTGCGACTCTGGCCACAACCCCGGTGTTGGCACATGGCGACACACACGGGAAAAAAACCGCGAACCCAGCCGCGCAAATCAGCGAAGAAAAATCATTCGGCAAAGCCGGTGATCCGAAAAAAGTCGGGCGAACAATCAAAGTCGACATGAGCGACAAAATGCGTTTCACACCGGCGACACTGGCCATCAAACAGGGCGAAACCGTAAAGTTCATTGTCACCAATTCCGGCAAGGCCATGCACGAATTCGTGCTGGGCACCCTGCCCGAACTGAAGGAACATGCCGAACTGATGAAAAAATTCCCGAACATGGAACATGACGAACCCTATATGGCGCATGTGTCACCCGGAAAAACTGAAACTATCGTCTGGCAGTTCAGTAAAGGTGGTGAGTTCCACTTCGGCTGCCTGCTGCCGGGTCATTTCGAAGCCGGCATGGTCGGCAAGATCAACGTAACGCAAAGGTGATGACATGAATGACCGACGCAAATTCCTGACGGCAATAGCCGCGATGATGCTATCAGGCACCGCCATGGCGGCGGAGCCTACGCTAGCGACGGTATACCTGAACCCGACTTGAGGCTGCTGCGGCGCGTGGATGGACCATCTGCGCGCCAACGGCTTCCGTGTGAAGACCGTCGCAGTCGAAGACACAGCAGCCACGCGCAAGCGGCTGGGCATTCCCGAAGCGCTGGGCGGCTGCCACACCGCGGAGATCGGCGGTTATGCCATCGAAGGCCATGTGCCGGCACGTGAAATCAAACGCCTGATGGCTGAAAAACCGGTGGCCACCGGACTTGCCGTGCCGGGAATGCCGCAGGGATCACCCGGCATGGAATCCGCCAAGCCCCAACCATACGACGTGCTGCTGGTGGGCAAGAGCGGCCGTCATTCCGTTTATGCCCGCTACGGGCGCTGATTATCCAATTCAAGGAGACCACGATGAAATACGCACTGACACTGGTAATGATTACCTCTGCAATGACAGCGCCTGCATTGGCCCAGCAAAATGCTGCCGACCACTCGTCACATGCCTCACATCAGGCCGCACCCGCTGCCGCGTCCGCACTGAGCGATGGCGAAATCCGAAAAGTCGATCGCGACGCACAGAAAATCACCATCCGCCACGGTCCGATCACCAATCTCAACATGCCGCCAATGACCATGGTGTTCCAGGTCAAGGATCCGGCATTGCTTGACCGCGCCAAAACCGGCGACAAGGTGAAATTCGCCGCTGAGCAATCCGGCGGCGCCTATATCGTCACCCGCATCGAAAATGTCAAATAACCCCGACGCAACCCGTCATGTCAGCGCATTCCGGTGACGCCCCCTGCAAGATGGGGCGAATCGGTCGCCGTGTGGATCGAACTCATGGTCCGCTGAAACCGGCCTTGAACAAGGAGAGTCTGCCATGAAACCATTCACGAAATTCCGGTGTTGGCTGACTGCTGCCGTAATGGCCTTTTGCTGCTTCACGGTGCAGGCGCAGGAAACGCTGCCGGGCGCGGACGTGCAGAGCCTGCTCGCCTATGCCCGCGAAAGAAACCCCGAATATGCTGCCATGCGTTACGAGGCGGAAGCGGCCAGCGAGCGTGTCGGTCCTGCGGGTGCACTGCCCGACCCGGTGCTGCGCACCGAACTTCAGAACATCACCAACTTCGGCATGGACGGCGGCACCAGCATCCTGCCCGGCCGCGTCGGCAGTACCAAATACACGCTGATGCAGGCGTTGCCGTTCTGGGGCAAGCGCGACCTCAAACGCGAGGCGGCGGAAGCCGAAGCGGCCGCCGCCCAGGGGCGCGCAAGCGGTTCGTGGACGGATCAGGCGGCGCGCATCAAGACCACCTATGCGCAGTATTACGCGGTGACGCGGCTGATCGGACTGGCCCGCGAAGTGCTTGATCTGATCGGCCGCATCGAAGGCATCACCCAGGCACGTTATGCCGGCGGCCTGGTGCCGCAGCAGGATGCCATCCGCGTGCAGGTCGAACGCACGGCGATGCTCGGTGAACTGATCCAGATGGAAACCGAGAGTCACCAGGCCCGCGCCAACCTCAATGCCCTGCTGGCGCGTCCGGCGCATGCGCCTCTGGCGCATCCCGAACGCCTGCGTCCGCTGCCGTCGCCGGCCCGCCTCGATCATGAAGCGCTGGAAATGCGCGCGCGGGAAAAAAATCCGCAGATTTTTGCGGCTGATGCGCGCATGCGCGCCGCGGAAAAAAACCGCGACCTCGCCTACCGCAACCGCTACCCGGATTTCACCGTTGGCGTGTCGCCGATCCAGACGCGCAATCGCGTCAACGAGTGGGAACTGATGCTCGAACTGAACATCCCCCTGCAACAGGGCAGCCGGCGCAGTCAGGAACGCGAAGCCGACAAGATGATTGACGTCGCCCGTGCGCGCAAGGATGCCACCGCCAACCAGTTGCTCGCCGAACTCTCATCACAACTCGCAGCCATCGATGCCTCGCGACGCATGGAGACCCTGGCGCAGGGCAGCCTGCTGCCGCAGGCCGAACTCACTTTCAAAGCCGCGCTTGCCGGTTATGAATCGGGCAAGGTCGACTTCGCGACGCTGCTCGATGCGCAGCGCCAGATCCGCATTGCCCGACAGGACATCATCAAGGCGCGCTCCGAGCAGCAGGTGCGCCTCGCCGAAGTCGAACGACTGATAGGGGAAGACTTATGAAACCGCTCACGGGGATTATCGCCGTTGCTGTCATCGCCACGGCGACCGCAGGCGCGGGATACTGGCTCGGCCGGCACAACGCCGGCAGCGAATCGCCTGCAGCCGCAACAAACAGCGCTGGCGGCGCCAAAGACGGGCGCAAACTGCTGTATTACCGCAACCCGATGGGTTTGCCCGACACCTCGCCGGTGCCGAAAAAAGACCCGATGGGCATGGACTACATCGCCGTCTATGAAGGCGAAGAAACAGGTGGCAGTTCCAGTTCGTCCGGCTCCAGCACTCAGATCACCATCAGTACGGAAAAAGTGCAGCGCCTCGGCGTTCGTACCGAAGCCGCAAAACCGCGCATGCTGGACCGCACGGTGCGGGCCGCGGGCCGCATAGAACCGGATGAACGACGCACCTACGCCATTGCACCGAAGTTCGAAGGTTATGTGGAGCGCCTGCACGTCAACGCTACCGGCCAGGCCATCGGCAAGGGGCAGTCGCTGTTCGAGTTCTACAGCCCGGAACTGGTGTCGGCTCAGCGCGAATATGCCGTCGCGATGCAGGGCGTGCAAGCGATGAACAATGCCGGCAGTGAATCCCAAGACGCGATGAAACGCCTCGCCGAAGCCAGCCTGACGCGCCTTAAAAACTGGGACATTTCCGAAGACCAGATCAAGGCGCTGGCGGCATCGGGAGAAACCAAACACACGCTGACCTTCCGCTCACCGGTCAGCGGCATCGTCACCGAGAAAAAAGCGCTGCAAGGCATGCGTTTCATGCCCGGCGAATCGCTGTACCAGATCGCCGACCTGTCTTCGATCTGGGTCATTGCAGATGTGTTCGAGCAGGATATCGGCCTCGTCAAAGCGGGTGCCAAAGCGCAGATCCGCATCAACGCCTATCCCGGCAAAACCTTCAGCGGTGCACTGACCTATGTCTATCCGACACTGAGCGCTGAAACACGTACTGTGGCGGTGCGTATCGAACTGACCAATCCCGGCAATCTGTTGAAGCCCGGCATGTTTGCCGAAGTCGAACTGCCGGTAGGGGCGAAGGCTGCCGTGCTCACCGTACCGAACTCCGCAGTGATCGACAGCGGCACGCGGCGCATCGTACTGGTGCAGAGCGGCGAAGGCAGATATGAACCGCGTGAGGTCAAAACCGGTGCACGCAGCGACCAGCATGTTGAAGTCATCAGCGGCGTGAAGGACGGCGAACTCGTCGTCGTCGCCGCCAACTTCCTGATCGATGCCGAAAGCAATCTGAAGGCCGCACTCAGTGGCATGACGCCGGCATCGCAGACGACCAAACCCGGCGGCGCCGTACATCAGGCGGAAGCCACGGTTGACGATGTTGATGCCAAGACCGGCACCGTGATGCTGAATCACGGTCCGGTCGCCAGCCTGAAATGGCCGGCGATGATCATGGAATTCAAGGTGGCGAATTCAGCGCTGTTGAAGGACCTGCCGCCGAAAGCCCGCGTAACGATTGACTTCGTCGAGCGCCAGCAAGGGGAATGGGTGATCACCGGCGTGAAACCGCTGGCAGCCGGCAAAGCGCCGCCTCCCGCTGCCGCGAACCCGCACGCCGGACATTAAGGACAAGGTCATGCTTGCCGCTATCATCGACTGGTCCGGACGCAACCGTTTTCTGGTGCTGCTGGGCACGCTGCTCATCGTGCTGTGGGGCGTGTTTGCCGTATTGCGCACACCGATTGATGCCCTGCCCGACCTGTCCGACGTGCAGGTCATTGTTTATACGGAATATCCGGGCCAGGCGCCGCAGGTCGTCGAAGACCAGGTGACGTATCCGCTGACCACGGCGATGCTGTCGGTTCCGAAATCAAAAGTCGTGCGCGGCTTTTCCTTCTTCGGCGCGTCTTTCGTCTACATCATTTTCGAAGATGGCACCGACATCTACTGGGCGCGTTCGCGGGTACTGGAATATCTGAACTTCGCCGCCGGCCGCATGCCGCGGGGCGTCACGCCGCAACTCGGGCCGGACGCCACGGGTGTGGGCTGGGTCTATCAATATGCATTGCTGGCCAAAGACAAGACGCTGGCCGAACTGCGTACCATCCAGGACTGGTTCGTGCGTTACCAGTTGACCAAGGCGCAGGGTGTCGCCGAGGTCGCCTCCATTGGCGGCTTTGTGCAGACCTATCAGGTCACGGTCGATCCGGTAAAGCTGCTTTCATACGGCGTACCGCTGATGAAAGTGGCGCAGGTGATTCGAGATTCCAACCGCGACGTCGGCGGCCGCGTGGTCGAGATGGCCGAGACCGAATACATGGTACGTGGCAAGGGTTACCTGCGCGGCGCCACCGACATTGAAAACCTCGTCGTCAAAAGCGAAAAAGGCACGCCGGTGCTGATCCGTGACGTTGGCCGCGTCGAACTGGCACCGGACGAACGCCGCGGCCTGACCGAACTCAACGGCGAGGGCGAAGTGGTATCGGGCATCGTGATGGCGCGTTACGGCCAGAACGCGCTGGAAGTGATCCACAACATCAAGGAAAAAATCGCCGAGATTTCCAGCGGCCTGCCGGAAGGCGTGCATATCGAAGCGGTCTACGACCGTTCCGAACTGATCCACCGTGCCATTGATACCCTGAAGCGCACGCTGATCGAGGAATCGGTCATTGTCGCACTGGTATGCATCGTCTTTCTGCTCCATGTGCGCAGCGCGCTGGTCGCCATCCTCATGCTGCCGGTGGGCGTATTGATCGCCTTCATCGCGATGCGCCAGCTGGGTATGAACTCCAACCTGATGAGCCTGGGCGGCATCGCCATTGCCATCGGTGCGATGATTGACGCGGCGATTGTGATGATTGAAAACGCGCACAAACATCTCGAACGCCTGCCGGCGAATCACTCGAACAGCGAACGTGCTGCGGCGATGATGGACGCCTGCCGCGAAGTCGGCCCCGCACTGTTTTTCTCGCTGCTGATCATCACCGTATCCTTCCTGCCGGTGTTTACGCTGGAATCCCAGGAAGGCCGGCTGTTCTCGCCGCTGGCCTATACCAAGACCTTCGCGATGGCCGGTGCAGCGATGCTGTCGGTGACCCTGGTGCCGGTGCTGATGCTGCTGTTCATCCGCGGCAAAATCCTGCCCGAAGAAAAAAATCCGGTGAACCGTTTCCTGATCTGGATTTACCGTCCGGTGATCGCTGCGGTGATGCGTTTCAAGAAACTCACGATCTTGATTGCACTCATCGTGATGGCGGTTTCACTGTACCCCGCCTCGCGACTGGGCTCCGAGTTCATGCCAACGCTCAACGAGGGCACGCTGTTCTACATGCCGACTTCGCTGCCGGGCATGTCGATCACCAAAGCGGCGGAACTGCTGCAGACGCAGAACCGCATCATCAGGAGTTTCCCCGAAGTCGCTTCGGTCTACGGCAAGGCCGGGCGCGCCAACACCGCAACCGACCCGGCGCCGACGGAAATGTTCGAGACCATCATCAACCTCAAGCCGGAATCCGAATGGCGTCCGGGCATGACCACCGACAAGCTGATAGCGGAACTGGACCAGGCACTGCAGTTTCCCGGCGTCGCCAATTCCTGGACCATGCCGATCAAGGCGCGCATCGACATGCTGTCGACGGGCATCCGCACGCCCATCGGTATCAAGGTCTTCGGCAAGGACCTGAATGAAATGGAACGGCTGGCGCGTGAAATCGAAGCTGTGGTCAAGGCAGTGCCGGGCACGACGTCAGCTTTCGCCGAACGCATCACCGGCGGCTTTTACCTCGACATCGAACCGGACCGCACGCAACTGGCGCGTTATGGTCTCGCGGTGGGCGATGTGCTCGACACCATTGCTGCCGCATTGGGCGGCGAGATGGTCACCACCATGGTCGAAGGCCGCGAACGTTTCGGCGTGACCGTGCGTTATCCGCGTGAACTGCGCGGCGATCCGCAGCAGATTGCGCGTGAAGTGCTGGTGGCGACCATGGGCGGTGCGATGATTCCGCTGGGACAACTGGCGAAAGTGTCGATCAACAAAGGCGCGCCGGGCATCCGCACCGAAAACGCGCTGCTCTCGGCATACATTTTTGTCGACATCCGCGACCGCGATATCGGTGGCTATGTCGCCGATGCACGCAAGGCAGTCAACGAGCAGGTCAAATTCCCGCCAGGTTATTACGCGACGTGGAGCGGCCAGTTCGAATACATGGAACGCGCGATCCATAAAATGAAAGTGGTGATTCCGGTGACGCTGCTGAGCATATTCCTGCTGCTGTACCTCAACTTCAAACGTCTGACCGAAACGCTGATCGTGATGCTGTCGGTGCCCTTCGCGCTGGTCGGCGGCGTTTGGCTGATGTGGCTGCTCGGTTACAACCTGTCGGTCGCGGTTGCCGTCGGCTTCATCGCGCTGGCTGGCGTCGCCGCGGAAACCGGCGTGGTGATGCTGATCTACCTGGATCATGCATGGGATGCCGCGCAAGCGCGCTGCCGCGAGGCCGGACGCCAACCGGGTACGGCTGATCTTTATGCGGCAGTGATGGAAGGCGCTGTGGAACGCGTACGGCCGAAAATGATGACCGTGGTCGCCATCATGGCCGGCCTGCTGCCCATCCTGTGGGGCAGCGGCACCGGCTCCGAAGTCATGAGCCGCATCGCCGCACCGATGGTCGGCGGCATGATTTCATCGACGGTGCTGACACTGGCGGTAATCCCGGCAATTTACGCGCTGGTGAAGCAGTGGGGCCTCGCCCGCAAGGTCGTCAGTAAATAACTGTTTTTATTTAACTTTCCGGAAAACCCGCAGCACGGACTGCGGCGAGGTCTTAAAATAGCGGCACATGAGCAACAATCAATCCCACGACCGCGCCATCAACGTGCTGCAGGTACGCCGCCTCGGCATCGACACCTATTACGAGCCGGTGGTGTTCATGCGCAGCGACTGCGCGATCTGCCGCTCCGAGGGGTTTGAATCGCATTCGCGCGTGCTGGTCAGCCTGCACGGCCGCAGCGTGCTGACCACGCTCAATATCGTCACCGGCGAGCTGCTCGGCACACACGAAATCGGCCTCTCCGAAATCGCCTGGAAGCTGCTCGATGCCAAAGAAGACGATGTGGTCACGTTGTCCCACCCCGAACCGCTGGAGTCGATGCGCCATGTGCGCGCCAAAGTCTACGGCCAGCGCCTCGATGAAGCGGCAATGCATGCCGTTATCAGGGACATCGCAGCACGCAAATACACCGACATCGAGCTGTCGGCCTTCATCACTGCCTGCGCCGGCGACCGGCTCAACACCGCCGAGACCGGCGCACTGACGCGCGCGATGATCGCCGTCGGCGAGCGCCTGTCCTGGGACCGGCCGCTGATCGTCGACAAACACTCGGTCGGCGGACTGCCCGGCAACCGCACCACGCCGATCGTCGTGGCCATTGTCGCGGCCGCCGGACTGACCATGCCGAAAACCTCCTCGCGCGCGATCACCTCGCCGGCCGGCACCGCTGACGCAATGGAAACGCTGGCGCCGGTGGCGCTCGACGTCAAAGCGATGCGCCGCGTCGTCGAACAGGTCGGCGGCTGCATCGTCTGGGGCGGCGCGGTGCAGCTGAGTCCCGCCGACGACATCCTGATCCGCGTCGAGCGGCCGCTGGATCTCGACAGCGAGGGACAGATGATCGCCTCCATCCTGTCGAAAAAAGCCGCCGCCGGCGCCACCCATGTGGTGATCGACATGCCGGTCGGCCCGACCGCGAAAATCCGCAGCCTCGACACCGCCCGGTCGCTGGAAGCGGCGATGGTGAAAATCGGACAGACCGTCGGCCTCAAGATCAGCATCCTGGTTTCCGACGGCAGCCAGCCCGTGGGCCGCGGCGTCGGACCGGCACTGGAAGCGCGCGATGTGCTATCCGTGCTGCGCAACGAGGCGGATGCGCCGCAGGACCTGCGCGAACGTGCGGTCGCGCTCGCGGGGCGCATATTCGAAATGGCCGGCAACATCACGCCGGAAGCCGCGATCATCAAGGCGCGCAGCGTGATCGATGATGGCCGGGCCTGGCGCAAATTCGAGGCGATCTGCGAGGCCCAGGGCGGCATGCGGGTACCGCCGCAGGCGGCGCATACCCATGTCGTCGCTGCCCCCTCCAGCGGACCGGTGCTCAGCATCGACAACCGGCGCCTCGCGCGTGTGGCCAAACTGGCCGGGGCGCCGCAGTCAGCAGCGGCGGGACTTTATCTGCACACCCCAGTAGGCACGAGTGTTGAGCGCGGTCAGCCGCTGTTCACGCTGCATGCGGAAACACCCGGCGAACTCGCCTATGCGCTAGCCTACCTCTACGGCCAGCCTCCTATCGTCGCCATCGCCAACGGGCAATGAGCAACGCATCGGGAGTCCTTGTATTTGCGCTGCCCGGCAATGAAGCGCTGGCCGCGGCGCTGGCGCGCGAACTGCATGCGGCCACCGGCGAACTCGCGGTGCGGCGCTTTCCGGACGGCGAAACCTATCTGCGCTTTGTCACACCGGTAAAGGGATGCAAGGTCGTGCTGGCCTGCAGCCTGCACAATCCCGATGCCCAGGCAATGCCCCTGCTGTTTGCCGCGGCGACTGCGAAAGAACTCGGCGCTGCCGCGGTAGGAATGGTCACGCCGTATCTCGGTTACATGCGCCAGGACAAACGCTTCAACGACGGTGAAGCCGTGACCTCGGCTCTGTTCGCGCGCCTGTTGTCGCCGCACATCGACTGGCTGGTGACCGTGGATCCGCATCTACACCGCTGGCATTCGCTGGACGACATCTATTCCGTGCCAAGCACGGTAGTCCCCGCCGCGCCACTGCTAGCCGCCTGGATCAAGACCAACATCCCGTCGCCGGTGCTGATCGGGCCCGATGCCGAGAGCGAGCAATGGGTATCGGCGGTCGCGCGCGAAGCCGGTGCGCCGCATGTGGTGCTGGAAAAAATACGCCGCGGCGACCGTGATGTTTCGGTCAGCATCCCCGATCCACAGGTGTTGCGCGGGCGCACGCCGGTGCTGGTCGATGACATCATTTCCACCGGGCGCACCATGATCGCCGCCGCAAAGCATGCGCTGGCGCAGGGACTGCCGGCGCCGGTTTGTATCGGCGTGCATGCAGTGTTCGCCGGCGATGCACATGAAGCACTGCTCGCAGCCGGCGCTGCACGCGTAGTCACCACCAACACGATTCCCCAGAAAACTGCAGCGATAGATATCAACGCCGTGGTAGCGGCAGCTGTCGCCATGCAGCTCGCCGGCTGATGCCCAAAAAAAACGGCGGGCCGTCAGCCCGCCGCCAGGTATTTCAGTACCGCGCTCAAATCAAAACGGAATTCCAACCAGCGCCTTGAATACCAGCTTGTCATCGGTGCCGGCCGTCCAGCCGTGACCGACGCCGAGGTGCAGGTCGAAATGGTTGCGCGTTTTGAACTCGGTCACCAGATAGGTGATCTGCTCGGACTGCTTGCCCCAAGTCAGGTCGCGGACGCGGCCCGGCGAGGAGTAGTGCTCGATGCCAACCGCCACATCACCGGCCAGTTCACGCATGGCCTGGCCGAAAATTTCGAAATCGACATAGCGGCCACCCGGATTCCTGCTCAGTGACTGCGTCAGGATCGGGTTCACGGTGAAACGCCAGTCGCCCTGGCGAGTGCCGATGATGCCGCGGATTTCACCGTTGTATTTCGATTCGGTGATGCGCTCGTCGTAATAGGCGATTTCGTAATTGGCGCCGTAGAAGAAGTTTTTGCCCTCGGCATACTCATTGACGTCGAGATAGTGCATGCGCACCTTGACGCCGTCGGCTTTCAGCTTGCCGCTGCGATCAATCGACATCGGGAAATGCAGCCCCAGGTTCCACTTCTTGGAAAGGCCCCAGACAATTTCCGGCATCACGCGAACGACATGGTGCGGCGGCTGCTCACCCGGATAATCCGGCGTGCCACGCGCGCGCCGGGCGTAATTCACGTGCAGCTCATAGCCGACTTCGCCGGGTTTCTCGAACTCATCCGTGAACACCACGATCTCGTCGGGTGCCGCATTGGCGGCCGCCGGAACCAGCGCCAGCAAGGCGGCCAGCAATACTGCGATTCTTTTGAACATGTGCTTCCCCATTGTTGTTAACCCCCGACAGCCGGTTGTGGCCATATGGCAGGCATCAACGGTGTTATCGGCCTTTTTCGCAAAAACCTGAGCCCTTTGCATGACGCCTCGCAGGGTGCCCGTAGTGAGGTCAGGGTAAAAGCCGGCGGCAGACTGCACATCGCCGCAAGGAATTATCGTAACCATTTGTATTTTAACCGATTTTTAACTTCACGCAATATTCACACCCCCCCCTTCAGGATGCCGGACGCTCCAGCATCCGGAACCCGAATTTTTGCGACTTGAACATTGACGCCAATCACAGCTCACTTTTCAGACACTTGCCGGTGACGCCCTTATTAAAAAACGATCACAGCAAACCCGCATGCCACCGTTAATACACAATTTTTGGATCGACAGCAGCGCCACCACCCTGATGTGACATCCGGCAAGCATTAACGGTGGCGACGGTGCAAGCCTGATGATTAATTACAGAAAATGAACGACTTGAACGACTCCGAAACAATGTTCGCATCAGACGGTTACCAGTTCCACCATCGCCGCACTGAATCCCGCAACGACACCTCCGGATCAAAAACACCGCTCTCCCCGGCCACGCTGCGGATTCATGTGGCAAACAATCATTTTGGGTTCGCACTGGCAATCATTGCATTCACCCTTGCCGCTGCTCTGACACCGGCGCGTGCCGCTGAAACACTGACACTGGAACACGCCGAAAAACTTTTCCTCGACCGCAACCGCGAAATCCAGTTCGCCCGGCGGGCTGTCGAAAGCTCGGAGGCTGATGTGCTGAGCGCGTCCGCCGCCCCGAACCCGGAGTTGTCAATCGGCAGTTCGCGCATCAGCCCCAGCGTCGGCATCGGCACCGGCCCGCTGTCGCAGAAACGGATGGACACGGTAATCGGCATCTCCCAGATTTTCGAGCGCGGCAACAAACGCGGCCTGCGCACCGAAGCCGCACAATTCAGCGCCGTCGCCGCACGCCATGACGAAAGCGACATCCTGCGCCAGCAGCGGCAGGGACTTTATTTCGCCTATTACGACTTGCTGCTGGCGCAGGAGCGCCTGAAAATCGCCGAAACCACCGCTGAGCTTTTTGAAAAATCGGTCACGGCCGCTGAGCGCCGCTTTTCCGCCGGTGACATCGCCGCCACCGATCTTTCCCGTATCCGTGTCGACGCCCTGCGGGCGCGCAATGATGCACGCAGCGCCAAAGCAGACCTTCAGCGCAACCAGTTTGGCCTTGCATACCTGATCGGCGCCGAGCAGGACGCAGGGGGGATCATCGCCGCCGACAACTGGCCGACAGCCAACAGCAATGCCGCGGTCGGCGACGCCGATACCGAGCGCGTGCTGGAGCGCCGCGCCGACATCCGTGCCGCAAAGGAACGTGTCAAAGCTGCCGAAAAAAACCGCGACCTGGCCCGCTCGCTGCTGACCCGCGATGTCACCGCCGGAGTCATGTACGAACGGTTTCCGGGCGACACGGCGAACAACAGCTACGGCGTCTCGCTGTCGGTGCCGCTGTTCACCCGCAACCTCTATACCGGCGAAATCCGCCGCGCCGAGATCGAACTGGAAAGCGCCCGGGAAAATGTCGATCGGGTGCGCGCCCTCGCAATGGGCGAGATCCGCCGCGCGGACAACGATCTCGCGGCGGCCGCCGAACGGACCGCCCGCCTGACCACCGTCCTGCTGCCCGCCGCCGAGAAGGCCGCAAAGGGCGCCGAATTCGCCTATGAGCGCGGTGCCATCGGCATCATGGATCTGCTTGATTCGCGGCGGCAGTTCTACGCCGTACGCATCGAATCGGTTTCCGCACAGGCGGACTACGCCAAAGCGCTCGCCGCCAAACGCAGTGCTACAGCCATCACTTCAGACTGACCCAGAATCAACATGAAAACACTTTTTGCCAGCGTACTGTCCGCAATCCTGCTGACCGCTTGCGGCCAGACCGTACAAGAAGCGCCCTCTTCCGATCCGAAAGTCGAGAACCAGCGCATCACGTTCCCGGAAAAAAGCAGCCAGCTGAGCAGCCTCAATTCCATCACCGTTGAAATGCAGGCGGTTCCACTGGCAACACTGAACGGCCGCCTCACCTGGAACGAGGAGCGCACGGTCCGCGTCTACACGCCGTTTGCCGGACGCGTTGAAAAGATTCTGGTCCAGCCCGGTCAGAAAATCACCGCCGGACAGGCGCTGGCCTTCATCGCATCCCCGGAATTCGGACAGGCGCAATCGGATGCACGGCGCGCGGAAAGCGACTTTGCGCTGGCCGAGAAAAACCTGCAGCGCGTCCGCGAACTGGAGCAACACGGCGTCGCGCCGCGCAAGGATCTGCAGAGCGCAGAAGCCGACGCCACCCGCACCCGTGCAGAATACGAACGCGCCCGCAAACGGCTCGCCATGTACGGCGCCGCCAAGGACAGCGTTGACCAGTCTTACACGCTGACCAGCCCGATTGCCGGAACCGTGGTCGAACGCAACATCAATCCCGGACAGGAATTGCGTCCGGACCAGATGGTTGCCAACAGCCCGCCGCTGTTCGTCATCTCAGACCCGGCAACGCTCTGGGCTCAATTTGATGCCAGCGAGCGCAACCTGATTCATCTGCGACCAGGCAAATCCATTAGCGTACGCACGCCCGCCTTCCGCGACCAGAGTTTCACGGCCAAAGTCGAAGCCATCTCGGATTTTCTCGACCCCGGCACGCGCGCACTCAAGGTCCGTGCCCGCATTGAAAACAAAGACAATAAACTCAAGGCGGAAATGTTCGTGACCGCGGAGGTCGATGCCGACGGCGAGAAAGAGCTGCTGGTTCCGACCAAGTCGGTGTTTTTCCAGAATGAAAAGTATTTTCTGTTCATCGATGAATCCAACGGCAGCTACCAGCGCCGCGAGGTCAAGACCGGCGACGTGCGCAACAATCTGGTCGAGATCCTCTCCGGACTGAATGCCGGCGAAAAGGTCGTTACCGAAGGCACGCTGATGCTCCAGCAGGTCATGCAACCCCGCCGCGTACAGAAGTAACCGGTAACCGCCATGATCAAGCGTATCGTCTCGTTTGCCCTGCACCAACCGCTGTTCATCGTGCTCGGCACTGTGCTGTTCATCGGCGCCGGCATCGCGGCCTTCAAAGCGCTGCCCGTCGAGGCCCTGCCCGATGTCACCGATACCCAGGTGCAGGTGATCACGCTGTTCCCCGGCCGCGCAGCCGAGGAAGTGGAAAAGCAGGTGACCTACCCGATCGAAGTGTCACTGGCCGGCATGCCGAACATGATCCGCATGTTCTCGCACACCCAGTTCGGCCTTTCCTTCGTGATCCTGACTTTTGACGACAAGGCCAATCCCTATTTCGCACGGCAGCAGGTGCTGGAACGCCTGCGCGAGGCGACGATTCCGCCAGGCGCGCAGCCCCAACTGGCACCGCTGTCGACGGCCGTCGGCGAGATTTACCGCTACCGGGTCAAGAGCGCCAACCTTGACGCCCAGGAACTACGCACCATCCAGGACTGGACAGTCAGCCGGCAGCTGAAGCTGCTGCCAGGTGTGGCCGACATCGTCAGCTTCGGTGGATTCATCAAGCAGTATGAAGTCAACCCCGATCTGGCAAAACTGAAGTATTACAAGATCAGCCTGCAGCAGCTGTTTTCAGCGCTGGAGCGCGGCAGCTCCAACGCCGGCGGCGGTTACGTGGAACAGGGGCAGCAACAGTTCCTGATCCGCGGCATCGGGCTGCTGCGTTCCGCCGACGAGATTCTTGACATCGTCGTCGCCGAACGCAACGGCTCACCGGTGCTGGTCCGTCACATCGCCGAACTGTCGGTCGGTTCGGTACCGCGTCAGGGCGTTATCGGCCAGGACGACGACGACGACATTGTTTCCGGCGTGGTACTGATGCGTAAGGGTGAAAATCCGGCCGAGGTGCTTGCGGCGGTGAAGGCCCGGGTGGCACAACTCAATGCGTCAGTTCTTCCGAAGGGCGTCGAAATCGTGCCCTTCTATGACCGGACCTGGCTGCTCAGCAAAACGCTGAAAACGGTGTTCACCAACCTCGTCGAAGGCGCGATGCTGGTGACGCTGGTGCTTCTGCTGTTCCTCGGCAACCTGCGCGCGGCCATGATCGTGGCCTTGATCATCCCGCTGTCGCTTCTCGGTACATTCCTTGGGCTGACGCTGCTCGGCATCCCCGCCAACCTGCTGTCTCTCGGGGCCATGGACTTCGGCATCATCGTCGATGGCGCAGTCATTGTGGTCGAGAACGTGTTTCGCAAACTGTCGGAACACCGGGGTGAAATGCGCCTGCGCGAACGGATGAACGCCATACTCGAAGCCGTCGTTGAAGTCGGACGGCCGACGCTGTTCTCGATGCTGATCATCATCGCCGCGCACATCCCGATCTTCACCCTGCAGCGCCACGAGGGACGTATTTTCGCGCCGATGGCCTACTCCGTCACATCGGCGCTGGTCGTTTCGCTGATTATTTCACTGACGCTGGTGCCGCTGCTGTGCTGGCTGCTGCTGCGCAAGAATCTGCCGGAACACGAGAACTGGCTGGTGCACCGGTGCAAATCGGTTTACGAGCCGGCGCTGCGCTGGGCACTGGCGCACCGGCGCAAGGTGGTGACCGGGGCCTGCGCCGCACTGGCCATCAGCATCGCGCTGGTACCCCGTCTCGGCACCGAATTCCTGCCGGAACTGAACGAGGGTTCGATCTGGATCAATGTGCCGCTGCACGCCAGCGTTTCGGTGAGCGAAGCCCGCACGGAAATGGCGAAAATCCGTGCGGCCATCGCGCACATTCCCGAAATCAACTCCATCGTCTACAAGGCAGGACGCCCTGAGGACGGCACCGATCCGAAGCTGATCAGCATGGCGGAGTTCCTGATCGACATCAAACCGGAATCGGAATGGAAGCGAAAAGTCACCAAACAGGACATCATCCGCGAAATGGAAGCGGAACTGGACAAGCTGCCCGGCGTACAGGCCAGCTTCTCTCAGCCGATTCGCGACAACATCCTGGAATCGATCTCGCAGATTGACGGACAGATCGTCATCAAGGTCTTTGGCGATGACCTCGCCGTACTGCGCGCCACATCGGGCGAAGTTCTCGCCGCTATTTCCGGCGTAAGGGGCGTCTCCCGCGCCATGATCGACCGTCAAGGCGAACTGCCGCAGGAACTGGTGGAAATCGACCGTGCGCAGGCGGCGCGTTACGGCCTCAATATTGTCGACATTCAGGACGTGATCGAAACCGCACTCGGCGGCCGTGAAGCCACGGCGATCTGGGAGGGCGAACGCAAGTTCGGTGTTGTTGTCCGCGTGCCGCCGAACCAGCGCTCGTTGACGCAGTTGCGCGATATCCTGCTGACTACCTCATCGGGCGTATTCATCCCCCTGTCCCAGGTCGCGACCTTCAAGACCATCGGCGGCAGCATGAACATCAGCCGGGAAAGCGGCGGGCGTGTCATGGCAATCGGCGTATTCATCGAGGATCGCGACATGGGCTCGGTTGTCGCAGACATGAAAGCAAGTATCGCCAAATCGGTAAAACTGCAGCCCGGCTATACGATGTCATGGTCAGGTGAATTCGAAAACCAGGAGCGCGCGATGAAACGCCTCTCGGTCATCGTGCCGATCTCGATCCTGTTCATCTTCCTGCTGCTGTTTGACGCCTTCGGCTCGTTTCGCAGTGCCCTGCTGATCATCCTTAACATCCCGTTCGCGATGATCGGCGGCATCCTCGCGCTGCTGCTGACCGGAATCCCGCTTTCGGTGTCTGCAGCCATCGGCTTCATCGCACTGTTCGGTCAGGCGGTGCTGAACGGTGTGGTCATGGTGTCCTACTTCAACCAGCTGAAAAATGCCGGCGCTCCGCCTGAGGAGGCTGTCATTGTCGGCTCGCTGATCCGCCTGCGCACCGTACTGATGACGGGCCTGCTGGCGATGATGGGCCTGATGCCCATGGCGCTCTCTCACGACATCGGCTCCGAAACCCAGAAACCGCTCGCCGTGGTAGTCATCGGCGGCCTGATCTCTGCGACAATCCTGACGCTGATCGTGCTGCCGACGCTGTATGTCATGTTTGAAAACCGCTGGCACAAGGGACACCACGGACCTCGACCGGCCGAGAAACCGGCCACCATCATCCACTGACCCGGCGCTGAAGCCGGCGTAAACAGACCTCAGCCGGTAACCATCAGCCGCGGGTGGCCGATATCGCGGATAAGAACCTGCAGCCCGTCGGCCCTGATCAGGGTGGCAGCGGCGAGTTCGTGCAGGATGCGCGAAAAATGCTCCTGCGTCAGGTTGAGGCGCAAGTCAATCAGCCCTTTGCACACCGGCAAGCTGACCGCCACTTCACTCGCCCCCCCTCGAAGGGCGTTTCGTGCAGCAGGTAGCAGATCACCCGGTGTTCCCGACATCAGCATGTAGCTCTTCAGGTGATACTGACGGCGGTAAATTCTTGATGCCAATTTCCCTTGGCCACGTCCGTCAGCAACGCCTTCTCCACATGCAGTTCGCCCACTAACCGCTTGAGCCGGGCGTTCTCCTTCTCCAGCTACTTCAGGCGTCGGGCCTGATCAACCTTCATGCCACCATATTCCCGCCGCCAGCGGTAGTAGGTCCGTCACGCCAGCCTCGCGGCAGGCCGTCAGCACTTCCCTTGGGATAACTTGACCTCGATCCCCCGCAACTTGACCACAGCCTGCCCGGGTTTTAAGCGCACTCCCATGGACTTTCCTGATCCCTTCCAGTCCTGACAAATTGGCATTTTCTATCACTGGGTCTTTACCAGTTTTTTACGCCGGTCAATAATATTTGACTAAAACCCTGTTTTATCTGCTAAATTCGTCATCAAGCCCTGATCAGCGGCACTTAGCAATGAGCACAATTTCAATGCTCGATTGCGCCCACTTCTCATACGCTTAGTCTTCTTAACTTTCAGTGCGTGCAGCTGTGCCGCTGATAGCCAAGATGCAGCGAACCGCCACCCTCGCTCCGACGGGTGACTGTTGATTTCCACCTAATTCTGAGCCGGGTTTTTCATTGAATTTTGAGCCACCCCTTTTCAATGTTTATTATGCCTCAGGTTGTGGATATCTTTCGGGCTCGGGGTTCCTTTCGGGGTTGTGTTGAGCTGTTCTTGAAGCGGTAACTCTCGTTTCCGGTTTCAAGGATATGGCAGTGGTGAGTGAGCCGGTCGAGCAGCGCCGTGGTCATCTTCGGGTCACCAAATACGCTCGTCCACTCGGCGAAGTTCAGGTTAGTCGTAATCACCAGACTGGTCCGCTCGTAGAGCTTGCTGATCAGATGGAACAGCAAGGCGCCTCCCGCCTGACTGAACGGCAGATAGCCCAGCTCGTCCAGAATCACCAGATCAGCATGCATCAATCGCATCGCGATGTGGCCTTGGCGCCCACAGGCTTGCTCCTGCTCCAACGCATTGACCAGTTCGATGGTCGGGAAGAAGCGAACCCGCTGGCGATGGTGTCCAATCGCCTGCACACCCAGCGCGGTGGCAAGGTGTGTCTTGCCCGTTCCCGGGCCACCCACTAGCACAATGTTGTAGGCCTGCTCAAGGAACTCACAACGGTGCAACTGGCGAACCAGCGCTTCGTTGACCGGGCTCTGGCTGAAGTCGAATCCGGCCAGATCCCGGTAAGTTGGGAACCGGGCGGCCTTCATCTGGTAGGCCACTGATCGGACCTCGCGCTCAGCCATCTCCGCTTTGAGCAGATCGCCCAGCACATTCTGCGCCGCTTGATAGGCCGGCGCACCTTGCTGCGCCAACTCGTCTACTGCCTGCGCCATTCCAAAGAGCTTGAGTGACTTCAGGTTCGTGACCATCGCTTCATGCTGCATGTCGATTTCCTCTCAATTGATCGTAACGATCCACGTTGGCCTCCGGTTCCACAGCCAGCCTGAGCGCCTGCGGTGCATTGACGGGCGCCGGTGGCGCCACTTCCACCAAACGGCCCAGCAAGTTCAGCACGTGCTGCTTGGAGGGCGCCCCTGATTCAAGCGCCAGTTCCACGGCCGCCAGTACCGCCTGCTCATCGTGATGCAGCACCAACCCCAGGATCTCAACCATTTCCCGATCACCGCCGACCCGCTTGGTCAGAATCGCCTGCAGCCGCCGAAACCCCTCCGGCAATTCCGCGAAGGGCGCGCCGTTGCGGAGCGCCCCAGGCTTGCGCTGCAATACACTCAGGTAGTGCCGCCAGTCATAGACGGTGCGCCCCGCGTGGTGGCTGCGCTCAATGATCCGCACATGCTCGGCAATGATCTGGCCTTCGGCGGCTACCACCAGCCGGTCGGCGTAGACCCGCACACTGACCGGACGGTTGGCATAGGACGCCGGCACGCTGTAGCGATTGCGTTCGACATGGACGAGGCAGGTCGGCGACACCCGCTTGGCATACTCCACGAACCCATCAAAGGGCCGCGGTAGCGGCATCAGGTGCGCGCGTTCCTCTTCCCAGACTTCGGCAATGGTTTTGTCGGGCCGCTCCGGATGCCGGAGTTCAGACCAGAACGCCACGCAGCGCGCCTGCAGCCATGCATTGAGCGCATCCAGGGTCTCAAACGCGGGCACCGTATGCCACATCCGGTGCCGCGAATCGCGCACGTTCTTCTCGATCTGACCCTTTTCCCAGCCCGCAGCCGGGTTGCAGAACTCGGCCTCAAACAGGTAGTGGCTCACCATGGCGGCAAACCGTACGTTGACCTCCCGCGCCTTGCCAGAACCGACCCAGTCAACAGCTGTTTTCATATTGTCGTAGATGCCACGGCGCGGCACGCCACCGAACACCGCAAAGGCGCGGTTGTGCGCATCAAACAGCATCTCGTGGGTTTGCAACGGATAAGCCAGCAGCACAAACGCACGGCTGTGGCTCAACTTGAACTGTGCGACCTGCAACTTGGTGCGCACCCGGCCAATCACCGCCCAGTCCTCGCTCCAGTCAAACTGGAAGGCCTCACCCGGACCAAACAGCAGCGGCACGAACGTGCCGCGGCCCACCGTTTGCAAGGCCTCCTGCTGCGCCTGGCGCCAGCCCCGGGCAAATGCTGCCACCCGGCCATAGGATCCGGTAAACCCCAACTGCACCAGGTCCGCATGGATTTGCTTGAGGCTGCGCCGCTGCTTGCGCCCCTTGTTTGCCTCCGTCTTGAGCCAGCCCACCAGCTTGGCTGCATACGCATCCAGCTTGCTCGGGTTGCGTCGCTTCGGATAGAGCGGCTCTACCACCGCATTGGAGAGATACTTCTTGATGGTGTTGCGCGACAGTCCCGTGCGCCGCCCGATCTCCCGGATCGATACCCCGTCCCGGAAATGCCATCGCCTTATCGAACTCAATATCGCCACGTTGATCACTCCTGCAACCCCTGCTCATGTTTTGAGCAGAGTAGTGTCCATGCGTGGCTCAAATTTCAGTGAAAACTAACCCCAAAAGTGGCTCAGTTTTGGGTGGAAATCAACAGAGAAGCTGAGGCTGTCCGTTGAATCCCTGCCGGACGCAGGTTTCGGGCGCGTCACCATCAGCATCGGTGTTGCGGCAGTCAATGCAGATGATGCCGATGAGGATGTGGCTGTGCGCAGCGCTGACGGAATGCTTTATCTCGCCAAGGCCTCGGGGCGGAATTGCGTGAAGCTGGCTGATGCTTCCGTTTAGTAGCAAGGTCGCCAGCGGCGCCCCGCGCAGTCAAGGGTGATGCCGGCCATCACGGCGAGTTCGAGGATTTCTCGGACGGAAACTTCGCCGAGCCGTAGCGGATCACCAGTGTCGCCAGCGCCAGTACCAGAATCGCACCGGGGATGTAGAGGATTTTCATTTCCGGGCTGTGGTGGGCCTGGATGTCGGAAATCATCATCCGCGTCAGTGCGGTCATCGCGACATAAATCAGGAAACGCACCGGCATGTGGTTGGTCTTGAAGTAGATGCCGACCATTGCACCGAGTTCGAGGTAGATGAACAGCAGCAGGATGTCTTCGATCGAAGCCGCGCCTTTATCGGTCATGACGACGAAGGCATGCACTGCCGACCAGACGATGGTGCCGCCGATGGCGAACAGTGCGAGGTTGTGGAAACTGTCGACCAGCAGGTTGCCGGTGGCGCGGGCCGCGGAGTTGGTGCGCGCATCGGCGCGTTCCAGCCAGTTGTTCATTGTCTTGTCCTCCCCTGAACGCTGATGCTGCCAGTTTACCGCTCAGAACGGCACTTTGTGGCCGCACTGTTCATAAATATTTGTTTTATATGTATTTTCAGGGCTTATAGAACCGCGCCTGCCAGTTTGCGGGCAACGCGCGCATGCCGGTCAGCTCGAGGAATTTCTGTGGCGGCAGCGGGATCGACTTGAAATCGCCCCCGGCGAGCAGGTTGCCTTTGGCATCGCGCACCTCGGTGTGCAAGGTGATCGAGTGCCAAGGGGCGGCGGTCTGCCCGGCGATGCATGCCTGCGTTGCCAACTGCAGCACAATGTAATCGACCATTTTCCAGCCAGTCCACAGCAGCAGCACCGTGGCGATACCTGCGCTGGCATAGAGCACGTATTCCAGGAACGGCTTGCACGCCGGCATCGACATCGGCGATGTCATGCAGCGGCTGGCGGTGTCGATCCAGCGATGGATTATCTGCAGCAGTGCGACATTGTCGGGCATGGTGCACCTCCACGGATGTGTGGTGATGCGAACAGGCTAGTGCAATCAGGGGGTGTGAAACAGGAGGAAAGTCACGGGCTTGGGTGTGGCGGGTCCTGGAGTGTGACAAATTCGTCAGTCCGGATCGGCGCAGTCTATCCGATATACTGTCACGAGTTCCGGGGAGACACATGTCGCGCATCATCCATCGCAGCCTGACCCATACCTATCCGCGGGCCGTCGCCGGCGACGGCCCGTACCTCATCGACAGCACCGGCAGGCGCTACATCGATGCCTCCAGCGGCGCTGCGGTGTCCTGCCTTGGTCACAGCGACCGCGAAGTCATCGCGGCGATCAAGGCACAGCTCGATGCGCTGCCCTACGCGCACAGTTCGTTTTTCACCACTGCGCCTGCCGAGGCACTGGCCGAGGACCTGGTCGCGCATGCGCCGCAGGGACTGGAGCATGTCTATTTCTGCTGCGGCGGCTCGGAGGCGGTGGAGGCGGCGATCAAGTTCGCGCGTCAGTACGCGGTCGAGTCCGGGCAGGCGGGCCGCGACATCCTGATCGCGCGCCGACAGAGCTACCACGGCAGTACGCTCGGCGCGCTGTCAGCGGGCGGCCGCGAATCCAACCGCCGCGGTTTCGAGCCGCTGCTGGCGCCGGTGCTACATGTTTCGCCGTGTTATGACTACCGCGAGCGTGGCAACGACGAGACCGAGGAGGGCTATGCGCGGCGCCTCGCCGCCGAGTTCGAGGCCGCGGTCGAGCACGCCGGGCCGCAGCGGGTATTTGCCTTCATCGCCGAAACGGTATCCGGTGCGACGCTGGGAGCAACCACGCCGCCGCCCGATTATTTCCGCCTGATCCGCGACATCTGCGACCGTCACGGCATCCTGCTGATCCTCGACGAGGTGATGTGCGGCATGGGCCGCACCGGCACCCTGTGGGCCTGCGAGCAGGAGGGCGTCGTGCCCGACATTGCATGCATCGCCAAGGGGCTGGGCGCGGGTTACCAGCCGGTTGGCGCGACACTGTGTTCGGGCCGGGTGATCGACGCCGTGCGTTCAGGCAGTGGCGCTTTCGCCCATTCTCATACCTACATCGGTCACGCCGCGGCCTGCGCTGGCGCGCTGGCGGTGCAGCAGGCGATCCGCGACCGCGACCTGCTGGCGCAGGTGCGTGCGCGTGGTGCGTATTTCAATCAGGCATTGCGGCAGCGGTTTGCGGCGCATCCGCATGTCGGCAACATCCGCGGCCGCGGATTGTTCTGGGGCGTCGAATTGGTCGCTGACCGCGCGACCCGGGAACCCTTCGATCCTGCGCTGAAGCTGCACGCGAAGCTGAAGGCAGCGGCAATGGCCGAAGGCATGCTTTGTTATCCGATGGGCGGCGCGGCGGACGGCCGGTGCGGTGACCATGTGCTGCTTGCGCCGCCGTTCATCGTCAGCGAGGCGCAGATCGACGAGATCGTCGACAGGCTCGAGCGGGCGCTGGACGCGGTGATTTCCTCTAATTGATGATAATCATTTGTATTTTATGCGCTATGACGACTGCAGGCTCAGCCTGCCGCCAGCACGCTGCCCAGCGCGACCACGGACGAGACGATGGCGACGCCGTTCAGCAGCGTGGTGCGCCGGTGCCGAGCTTCGGCTATCGCGGCGGCCTTTTCGAGCGCGGTTACCATGGTCTGTAACTGTTCCGCCAGTTCGCGGATCAGTTTGGCGTTTTGAGTTGCGGCTATCTGAAGTTCCGCAATCTGTTGCTGCAGCAGGGCGGCCTGGGTATCCGCGGCATCGGTCTTCTTTTTGGTAAATGCGGGTGCGGCGACGGAGACGATGGTGCCGACATGCGGCAGTACGGCTTTCAGTGCGGGGATGAGCCAGGCGGGCATGGGGTGCTCCTTCTTTGGCGTTGATACAGTAGATGGTAACCGCAATTTCGCATTGAGAAGGACGGTGGCTGGTTACTATTCTTGCGCCATTTTGATTCTCAACTGTGCACTGAATTGGTTAGTTGGCATTGGGGTTCCAATGGTTTCTAAAGACGCTGACTTATTTTTCAGACCTCATGATTCGCCATCCTTTCCAGCGCCTTGACCAGCGCGGAGTGGTCTGATTTCGCGCCACCATTGGCGCTGCAGGAGTTGAACAGTTCCTGTGCCGTTGCTGTATTCGGCAGCGAGACCCCCATCGCTTTTGCCCCTTGCAGTGCGAGGTTCAGATCCTTCTGGTGCAGTTCGATGCGGAAGCCGGGGTCGAAGGTACGTTTGATCATGCGTTCGCCGTGGACTTCGAGGATACGTGAAGCGGCGAAACCACCCATCAGGGCTTGACGAACTTTAGCGGGGTCGGCGCCGGCTTTCGATGCAAACACCAGCGCTTCGCCGACCGCTTCGATGTTGAGCGCGACGATGATCTGGTTGCAAACCTTGCAAGTCTGGCCGTCGCCGTTGCCGCCGACGAGGGTGATGTTCTTGCCCATCAGTTCGAAGATCGGTTTGACACGATCGAAGGCGGCTTGTGGTGCGCCGACCATGATGGTGAGCGCCGCATTTTTCGCGCCGACTTCACCGCCGGAGACCGGGGCGTCGACGTAGTCACAGCCGAGGTCGTTGATGCGCTTGGCCATGCATTTGGTTTCGATGGGCGAGATCGAGCTCATATCGACGACGATTTTGCCTTTGCTGAGCCCTTCGGCGATGCCGTTGGCGCCAAACAGCACTTTTTCCACGTCCGGGGTGTCCGGCACCATGGTGATGATGATGTCGGCTTTCTGCGCGACTTCTTTCGGGCTGGCGCAGGCGGTGCCGCCGGCGTCGGTGAGTTCCTTTGCCACGCCGCTGCGGGAATTAAGGAACAGCTTGTGGCCGCCCTTGATCAGGTTGAGGGCCATGGGTTTGCCCATGATGCCGAGTCCGACGAAGCCGATGTTCATGATGTGTCCTCTGTTGCGTGTTTAAAAAGGCGGCGGCCGCTGTGGGCGGCCGCCGGGTAAGGCTTGAGATGATTATATGCGTCAGTCCGCCTGCAGCACCTTGACCTCGTGATGCGGCTCGTTCCGGCGCAGTGCGAACTGGCTGACCAGCACGACGGCAAGCAGTCCGAAGCCGATCAGGTCAGTGATCAGGCCGGGTTTGATCAGCAGGATGGCGGCAATCAGCAGCAGTATGCGTTCCCAGAGCAGCGCCCGGCGGTGCAGATAGCCGAACATGCCGGCGGCGAGGCAGATCACGCCGATGCTGGCGGTGAAAAAGGAATGCAGGATGTCGGTCCACGGGCCGATCATCAGCAATGACGGTTCGAATACGAACATGAAGGGCACGATGAAACCCGCGGCGCCGATGCGCACCGCCGCCCAGCCGGCTTCCCACAGATCGGCCTTGGCGAGGCTGGCTGCGGCGAATACCGCCAGCGCCACCGGCGGCGTGATTGCCGACAGAATTGCGAAATAGAAGGCGAACATGTGCGCGGCCGGGGTTGGTGCGCCGAGCTTGATCAGCGCCGGCACCAGCAGCGACACCATGACGATGTAAGCCGGGGTGGTCGGCATGCCCATGCCAAGCACGATGCCGGCGATGGCGGTCAGGATCAGCGCCAGCGGCAGCATGTTCTGGGCGAGGCCGACGACGATCTGGGTGAACACGATGCCGAGGCCGGTGATGGTGACGCAGCCGATGACGATGCCGGCGCAGGCACAGGCCATCGCCACCGCCAGCGTGTTCTTGGCGCCTTCCTCCAGCGCGTCGAGCACGCTGCGCCAGCTGATGCCGGCGCGGGTGGACTTGCGCAGCAGTGCCATCGGCAGGCACATCAGTGCCCCGACCAGCGCACACAGCGGTGCCGAGTAGCCCATCGTCAGGCCGATGAAGATCGTGACAATGGGGATGAACAGGTGGCCGCGCGACAGCATAACGTGGCCGAAGGCCGGCAGCTCGTTTTTAGGCACGCCGTGCAGGCCGTAGCGTTTGGCCTCGAAGTGCACGGCGAAGAACACCGACATGTAGTACATCACCGCCGGGATCACCGCCCACAGCGCGACGGTGGCGTAGGGCACAGCGAGGAATTCCGCCATGACGAAGGCGGCGGCGCCCATCACCGGCGGCATGATCTGGCCGCCGGTCGAGGCGGTGGCCTCGACCGCGGCGGCGAAGGGCGGGCGGAAGCCGGTGCGTTTCATCAGCGGGATGGTCATCGGGCCGTCGACCATGACGTTGGCGACCGCGGAGCCCGACACCGTGCCGAACAGGCTCGAACTGACCACCGACACCTTGCCGGGGCCGCCGGCGGTGTGGCCGGTAATCGACAGCGCGAAATCCATGAACAGCTGGCCGGTGCCGCTTTTTTCCATGAAGGCGCCGAACAGCACGAACAGCATCACGTAGGAGGCCGACACGCCCAGCGTCGAGCCGAAGATGCCCTCGGTGGAGAGGTAGAGCTGCTCCATCAGCACCGGCGCCTGGACGTTGGTGAAAAAGAAGGCATAGATCAGGAAACACAATGCGGTCAGCGGCAGCGCCCAGCCGAGCACGCGGCGCGTGGCCTCGAGGATGATCAGCACTGCAACCACGGCGTAGAACTTGTCGAGCTGCGTCAGCTCGTCGATGTAGATGATGCGGTTGGTGATCGCCTGGTAGTTGAGGAAGATGTGCAGCACGAAGGCCCAGGAGCCGAGGAGCAGTACCGCGTCGGCGATGCGCCATTTCCAGCCGCCGCCGGGTTTCAGCGGATAGAGCAGGAACATCAGCGTCAGTGCGAACAGCAGGTGGCTGCCGCGGAAGATCATGGCTTCGGGCGGGCCGAAGGCGGCGACGTACATATGGTACAGCGACATCACGATCGCGATCACGGCGACCGTGAACTTGAGCGCGCGGGACTGCGGCGTGGTGGCGGCTTTTTCTTCGGACTTGATCGGCGTGGCGGTTTCTTTTTCTTCGGCGGTCATGCGGTTCCCCCGGGGGCGGATGTGGAACGGGGCGGCAAAGCCGCCCCGTCGTGACTGCATGTTGCGCGTGCTTACATCGCCTTCGCTTCGCGGTAGAACCGCGCCGCGCCCGGATGGAAGGGTACGCCGATGTCGGCGGCCATGTCCTTCGGCGTGACGCCGGCCATCGCTTTGTTGACGGTGGCCATGGTATCCATGTTGGCAGCGACTTCCTTGGTCATCGTGTAGACCGTCTGCTCCGGCAGGTCGCAGGAGACGATGAGGTGCGCCGAGTAGCCGATCATCGGCACGTCGGTGGTCTGCTTGGGATAGGTGCCGGCTTTGACCGCCAGGCGCTGGTAGCCGGGGTTTTTCTTGCGCAGCTCGTTCATGGTTTTGTCGTCGACCGGCACCAGCTTGATGTCGCGCGCACTGGCGAGGTCCATCACCGACGAGGCGGGGATGGTGGTCCCGAGCGTGAACACCTGGGCGTGTCCGTCCTTCATCATCGAGACCGCGTCGGTGTAGGACTGGAAGTTGATTTTCGACAGCGCCTGGTAGTTCAGGCCGTTCATGCCGAGCACCATGTTGGTCAGCAGCTCGGCGGTATTGCCCTTCGGCTGTGTGACCACCGACTTGCCTTTGAAATCGGCGAAGCTGTTGACCTTCGCATCCGCCAGCGCGACCACCTGGAAGTACTGCGGATAAAGGTTCGCCATCTGGCAGACCTTGGTCACCTTCTTCGGATACGGCGCTTCGCCGGCGAGGCCGTCGACGGTCGTGCTCGAGTTGCCGAAGCCGGACTGGGCCTTGCCCTCGTCGACGCCGCGCACGTTGGCGATGCCGGCGCCGGGGATCGCAGTGACGCTCATGCCCGGGATGGCTTTCTCCCACATGCTTTTCAGCTGGCCGCCCAGCGGTACCCAGACGCCGCCCTGCGGGCCGGTCATCAGCGTGATCTGCTGCGCGCCGGCGGATGCGGCGAAGGTGGCGGCGACGGCGAGGCCGAGCGCGGATGCGATGCGTGATACTTTCATGACTCCTCCTTCTGGTTGTGGTGCGGGCAGGCCGGGCGCTGTGCGCCTCTTGTTTGAACCTGGATGCAAATGATTGTGTGGGCTGCTGCGGGTGCCGTCAAGCGGCGCCCGGCAGGTATGGCTTGACCCAGCCCAGCCCGGCTTCGGTATTGCCGGCCGGTTTGTATTCGCAGCCGATCCAGCCCTTGTAGCCGATGCGGTCGAGGTGGCCGAACAGCCAGGGGTAGTTGATCTCGCCGCTGCCCGGCTCGTGGCGGCCGGGGTTGTCGGCGAGCTGCATGTGCGGGATCAGCGGCAGGTGGGTCTCGATGGTGCGGGCGAGGTCGCCTTCCATGATCTGCGCATGGTAGATGTCGTACTGGATGAACAGGTTGTCGGAGCCGACGGCCTTGATGATGTCGGCGGCCTGCGCGGTGTAGTTCAGGAAAAAGCCGGGAATGTCGCGGGTGTTGATCGGCTCGATCAGCAGCTTGATGCCGGCATCCTTGAATTGCGGTGCGGCGTATTGCAGGTTGCGGATGAAGGTCTCGCGCGCGTCGATCGGGTCGACATGCGGCGGGCGGATGCCGGCGAGGCAGTTGACCTGTTTGCAACCCAAGGCAGTGGCGTAATCAATTGCGCGATCCACACCTTCCTTGAATTCGGCGACGCGCTGCGGGTGGCAGCCGATGCCGCGTTCGCCCGCAGCCCAGTTGCCGGCGGGCAGGTTGTGCAGCACTTGCAAGAGATTGTTCTTTTTCAGGGCGTCGGCCAGCGCCTGTTTGTCGAAGTCGTAGGGGAACAGGTATTCGACGCCCTTGAAGCCGGCTTTGGCAGCGGCGGCGAAGCGGTCCATGAACGGCACTTCATTGAACAGCATGGTCAGGTTGGCGCAGAGCTTGGGCATGGCGGGGGCAGGCCTCTGTTTTATTGGATATATCCGGCGAACCCAACGTGGACTTTTCACGCGGTTGCCGGGGGCTGCCCATTATAATCACGGGCATGGCTGCGTCAGAAAAACTTCCCATGGCAATACTGCTGGCTGCCGGCGCAGGTTCGCGCTTTGGCGGCGGCAAGCTGCTGCACCCGTTGGACGACGGCGCGGCGATTGCCGCCCATGCCGCACGTAATCTGGTCAGCGCCGGCCTCGATGTCACCGCGGTGATCCGGCCCGGCGACTTTCCGCTGGCTGAGATGCTGGAGCAGGAGGGCTGCCGGGTGACGGTGTGTCCCGATGCGGCGCAGGGCATGGGTGTCAGTCTCGCGCACGGGGTCGCGCAGTCGCGTGACGCCGCGGGCTGGATTGTCGCGCTGGCCGACATGCCGCGCATCCGTCCCGAAACCATTGCCCGTGTCGCGCAGGTACTGATGGCGGGCGCGGACATCGTGGCGCCGTCCTATCAGGGTGACCGCGGCCATCCGGTGGCGTTCAGCCGCAAGTTTCTGCATGAGTTGCAACTGCTCACCGGTGACAGTGGCGCGCGCGCCATCGTCCAGCGCAATCAGGCGATGGTGAAGCTGGTGGATGGCGATGATCCGGGCGTATTGCTCGACATCGACCGGCGCACCGATTTGCAGCGCACGACATGATTTACAAGCATATGTTTTTAAAGGAAAAATAATGTCACGTTTTACCGGTACCGAAAACTACGTCGCCACTGACGACCTGATGATGGCGGTCAATGCGGCGCTGGCGCTGGGGCGACCGCTGCTGATCAAGGGGGAACCAGGCACCGGCAAGACCATGCTCGCGCTGGAAGTGGCGAAGGCGCTGAAGCGGCCGCTGTACGAGTGGCATGTCAAATCGACGACCAAGGCGCAGAACGGCCTTTATGAATACGACGCGGTGTCGCGGTTGCGTGATTCGCAGCTTGGCGATCCCCGGGTCAAGGACATCGGCAACTACATCGTGCAGGGCATGTTGTGGAAAGCCTTCGCTGCAGATGAGCCGACCGTGCTACTGATCGATGAGGTGGACAAGGCCGACATCGAATTTCCGAACGACCTGCTGCGCGAACTCGACCGCATGGAATTCTACGTTTACGAGACCCAGCAGCTGATCAAGGCGAAACACCGGCCGCTGGTGATCATCACCAGCAACAATGAAAAGGAATTGCCCGACGCCTTCCTGCGCCGCTGCTTTTTCCATTACATCCGTTTCCCCGATGCGGAAACGATGGCGCAGATCGTCGAGGTGCATTTTCCCGGCATCAAGAAACAGCTGCTGTCACAGGCTCTCAATGCCTTTTTTGAAATCCGCGATGTGCCGGGCCTGAAGAAAAAACCGACGACTTCCGAACTGCTCGACTGGCTGAAGCTGTTGATGGCCGAAGACATCCCGCCGGAAGCGCTGCACAGCCAGGACACGCACAAGATCGTGCCGCCACTGCATGGGGCTTTAATTAAAAATGAACAGGACGTTCATTTGTTCGAGCGTCTGGTGTTCATGTCGCGGCGTAAAGGCTGAGCTGAACGCTCATGCTGATTGAGTTCTTCCTCAAACTGCGCCAGGGCGGCGTGCCGGTCTCGATCAAGGAATTTCTGATGCTGATCGAGGCGCTGGAGAAGCAGATCGCCTTTGGCAGCGTTGAAGAGTTCTACCATCTGGCGCGTACCTGTCTGGTCAAGGATGAAAAGTTCTTTGACCGTTACGATCTGGTATTCGCGGCTTACTTCAAGGGCGTGGTCGGCATCGACGCTGCGGCTGCGGTGATTCCCGAGGACTGGCTGCGCAAGTTGGTCGAGAAAAACCTCAGTGATGAAGAAAAGAAACTGATCGAATCGCTGGGCGGCTGGGAAAAGCTGATGGAGACGCTGAAAAAACGTCTCGAGGAGCAGAAGGAACGCCATCAGGGCGGCAGCAAATGGATCGGCACGGGAGGCACCAGTCCCTTCGGCGCCTACGGTTACAACCCGGAAGGCATCCGCATCGGCCAGCATGAGTCGCGCAACCGCCGCGCGGTGAAGGTCTGGGACCAGCGTGAGTTCAAGAATCTGGATGACCAGGTGGAACTAGGCACGCGCAACATCAAGGTGGCTTTGCGGAAGCTGCGCAAGTTCGCGCGCACCGGCGCACCCGAAGTGCTCGATATGGATGACACGATCCGTTCCACCGCGAAAAACGCCGGCTGGCTGGACCTGAAAATGGTGCCGGAGCGGCACAATGCGGTGAAGGTGTTGCTGTTCTTCGATATCGGCGGTTCGATGGATGACCACATCCGCGTTTGCGAACAGTTGTTTTCGGCGACGCGCACCGAGTTCAAGCATCTGGAATATTTCTACTTCCATAACTTCCTGTATGAGCGGGTGTGGAAGGACAATCGCCGGCGCGCCACCGAGCGGGTATCGACCTGGGATGTGTTCCATACCTATCCCCATGATTACAAAGTGATTTTCATTGGCGATGCGACGATGAGTCCCTACGAAATTACCTATCCCGGCGGCAGCGTCGAACACAGCAACGAAGAACCGGGGGCGCTGTGGCTGCAGCGTGCTCTGGATGTGTATGCCAATGCGATCTGGCTCAATCCCCAGCCCGAGGCGGTGTGGAACTATCATGAATCCATCGGCATCACCCGCGAACTGATGGGCGGGCGCATGTTCCCGCTGACGCTCGAAGGACTGGAGCGCGGCATGCGGCTGCTCAGTCGGGCGCAATGATCCGCATGGCATGAGCCGCGGCCGCCGTTCAGTGTCTTACTTCGTGTAGCGGGATTCGAAGCGCGCGCGCACCGGCTGCACAGCCACCGGCCTGCCCTCAAGTTAGACGGCTTTCCAGTAGGTTTCGACGAGTCGTTCCTGCAACCCCGGCGTTTGCGCGCAGCCGGAGATCAGCATGGCGGCAATGTTTTTCATGATCAGTTCCGGTAACTCAGGACAACGGCTGGTGTTTGCCTGCGATTTTGGCGTCGAATTTTTTCTTGTTGATGACCACGCGTTCGTGCGTGCCTTCGGTGATGCAGTCAACACCGTCATGGGCGACCACCGAAAAACAAAGCCGCCGGCCGTCGACGTGGTCG
>JAURHM010000091.1 GCA_030833315.1 Burkholderiales bacterium | reverse complement strand
GCGCGGCCACCACGCCGGTGAAGGCGCCGTTCAGTGCACCCAGCGAGGCTTCCTTGATCACCAGCGCGCGTTCGGCACCGGCTTTGAGTTCACCCAGCGTCATGCCGCGCAAGGTGACGGCCAGCGCCTGGCAACCGGTGTTGCCGGACTGTCCGGCGAGTACCGGGAGGAACAGCGCGAGAATCACCAGACGGTCAACGGTGTCCTGGAAAACGGCGACGACTGCACCGGCGACAAAGGCGGTGGCGAGATTGATCTGCAGCCAGGGATGGCGGAACTTGAAGCTGTTCGGCAAGGGCGTGGCCAGCCGTTCTTCCTTTTCGACACCGACCATGCTGCCGACCTGTGCGGTGATTTCAAACGCCTGTTCTTCGAACATGGTCTGACCGCGGATCAGCCCGAGCAGTTTGCCGTTGTCGTCGCAGACCGGATACACCGGGTAATGCCGGTCGAGTACCAGTTTCATGGCATCGGCCAGTTGCAGATCGGGCTTCAGCGTAAACGCGTTGCGCAACATCACTGACTCCAGCGGCACATGATCGTCGGCGAACAGCAGGTCGCGCATGGTGATGATGCCAAGCAGCTTGCCGGCTTCATCGGTGACATAACCGTAGGTGATGAACGCGGTGCGCACCAGCGGGCGCAGCTGCTCGACGGTATCGCGCACGCTGATATCGGGACGGAACACGGCGCGCGGCGGCACCATCATCCGTCCGATGCTGCCTTCCGGGAAGCGGCTGTTGGTTTGCCATTGCGCGGCGATTTCACCGGACACGGCATGCATCACGCCGTCGACCAGGCCGCCGGGCAGTTCACCAAGGACATCCTGGGTCTGCGCCGGGGCGAGTTCCTGCAGTACCGCGGCAATGACAGTGACGGGATATTCCGCGAGCAGCTCCGCGGCTTCTTTGGGTGAGCGCGCCTTGGCGGCGAGCGTCAGTTCGCGGTGTTCGTGGTTTGCCGTTACGGCAGCCTGAAGCTGTTTGTCTTCCATCGCAATTCTCCTCGTCAGCCACGGGCGCGGGTGCGCCTGCGGGGAGTATAGCGATGGTTCGCGCCGGATGGCGCGTCTTCAGGAGGGCAGAGGTCTTACAGCCCCAGACGTTGCCAGATCGCGCTGGTCAGGCCTGCCTGGTTCATCGTGTAGAAATGCAGGCCGGGTGCACCGGCGGCGAGCAGGTCTTCGCAGAGCCGGGTCACTACGTCGAGGCCGAACTCGCGGATTGAATCGGAGTCATCACCGAAGCCTTCCAGCTTGCGCCGCATCCAGCGTGGAATCTCCGCACCGCAGGCGTCCGAAAAACGCGCCAGCTGGGAGAACTTGCCGATGGGCATGATGCCCGGGACGATGGGCAGATCCAGACCCATGGCTTCACATTCTTCGACAAAGTGGAAGTAGCAGTCGGCGTTGTAGAAGTACTGGGTGATCGCGGAGTTCGCGCCGGCTTCGACCTTGCGCTTGAAGTTCAGCAGGTCGTCCCGCGCGCTTTTCGCCTGCGGATGGTATTCCGGGTAGGCGGCGACTTCGATGTGGAAATGATCGCCGAATTCGCTGCGGATGAAAGCAACGAGTTCGTTGGCGTAATGGAATTCACCGGCGGTCGCGGTGCCCGAGGGCAGATCGCCGCGCAGCGCCACCAGGTGGCGGATGCCGTTCTCGCGGTAGCCGCGCAGGATGTCGCGGATGTCGTCACGCGAAGAGCCGATGCAGGAAATATGCGGGGCCGCGGCGTAACCGGCGGCGCGCAGATCGAGCACTGCACGCAGCGTGCGTTCGCGGGTGGAGCCGCCAGCGCCATAAGTGACCGAAAAGAATTTGGGATTCAGCGGGGCCAGCTGCTTCGCCGTTTGCGCGAGCTTGGCCAGTCCTTCCGGCGTGTTCGGCGGGAAGAATTCAAAGCTGAAGCTGCGGGCGAATTTTTTCTGTGATTGCATGGTGTCGCTGGCTGACTGCGCTGCCGGGGATTTTACGCCCCGGCAGCCGTTGCCGTCCTTGATCAGTAGCGGTAGTGATCCGGCTTGTACGGGCCTTCAACCGGCATTTGCAGGTAGTCGCACTGTTTCTCGCTGAGTACGGTCAGATCGACGCCGAGTTTTTTCAGGTGCAGGCGCGCGACTTTTTCATCGAGGTGCTTCGGCAGCACGTAAACCTTGTTCTGGTACTTGCTGCCTTGGGTGTACAGCTCCAGCTGCGCCAGCGTCTGGTTGGTGAACGAGCTCGACATCACGAACGACGGATGGCCGGTACCGCAGCCCAGATTCACCAGCCGGCCTTCGGCGAGGATGATCAGGCGTTTGCCGTCTGGGAAAATCACATGGTCGACCTGCGGCTTGATGTTTTCCCACTTGTACTGCTTCAGCGCTGCGATTTCGATTTCCGAATCGAAGTGGCCGATGTTGCAGACAATGGCGTTGTTCTTCATCCGCTTCATGTGATCATGGTTGATCACGCCGAGGTTGCCGGTGGCGGTGACATAGATGTCGGCCTTGTCGGCGGCGTAGTCCATCGTGACCACGCGGAAACCTTCCATCGCCGCCTGCAGCGCGCAGATCGGATCGACTTCGGTGACCCAGACCTGGGCTGACAGCGCACGCAGCGCCTGCGCGCTGCCCTTGCCGACGTCGCCGAAGCCGCAGACCACGGCGATCTTGCCGGCAACCATCACGTCGGTGGCGCGTTTGATGGCGTCGACCAGCGATTCGCGGCAACCGTAGAGGTTGTCGAATTTCGACTTGGTGACCGAGTCGTTGACGTTGATCGCCGGGAAGGGCAGGCGGCCTTCCTTTTCCATCTGGTACAGGCGGTGCACGCCGGTGGTTGTTTCTTCGGTGACGCCTTTGATGTTTTTCTCGATGTTCGAGTAGAAGCCGGGCTTTTCTTTCAGCGTCTTGCGCATTGCGGCGAAGAGCACGACCTCTTCCTCATTCGTGCCTTCGGGCGGCTGTGTCTTGTTGCGCTCGTGCTGCGCGCCCAGCGTGACCAGCAGCGTGGCGTCGCCGCCGTCGTCGAGGATCATGTTCGGCGTGCCGCCGTCCGACCATTCGAGAATGCGATGCGTGTAATCCCAGTAGTCTTCCAGCGTTTCACCTTTGTAGGCGAACACGGGGATGCCGCGTGCAGCGATCGCCGCCGCGGCGTGATCCTGGGTCGAGAAAATGTTGCAAGAGGCCCAGCGGATGTCGGCGCCGAGATCGGCCAGTGTTTCGATCAGCACGGCGGTCTGGATGGTCATGTGCAGCGAACCGGCAATGCGCGCGCCTTTCAGCGGCTTCTTGCCCTTGTATTCTTCGCGGATGGCCATCAGGCCGGGCATCTCGGTCTCGGCAATGGCGATTTCCTTGCGGCCGAAGTCGGCCAGTGACATATCGGCGACTTTGTAGTCGGCGGCTTTTGCGTTCATTTCAGACTCCTGGATAGTTTGGCGGGCGCCGTTCCCAGCATGCCGTCCGAGCCTGGCCGGTGTGTGGATCAAACCTCAAGACCCACCCGGTCGCAGCGCCCCTCGGGAGCACGTTTTAATTGCTACGTAATCGTTGCTGCAAAAGCAAAGCGCCCGCACCGTTTCCGGTGCGAGCGCCGTTGATATCTTTGCTGAGCCTGGCCGGGGCTTACACCCGGTCGCAACGCTCCTCAGCGGGGCGGATTATACGCTTTTTATTTGATACCCGCGTCCGCCTTCAGTGCAGCTGCCTTGTCGGTGTGCTCCCAGGTGAATTCCGGCTCATCGCGGCCGAAATGGCCGTGGGCGGCGGTCTTGGTGTAGATCGGGCGCAGCAGATCGAGCGACTGGATGATGCCTTTCGGACGCAGGTCGAAGTGTTTCTCGACCAGCGCGCCGATCTTGTCGTCGCTGATCTTTCCGGTGCCGAAGGTGTCGACCAATACGCTGACCGGACGCGCGACGCCGATGGCGTAGGCAACCTGGATTTCGCACTTGGTGGCGAGGCCGGCGGCAACGATGTTTTTCGCGACATAACGCGCGGCGTAAGCAGCTGAACGGTCAACCTTCGACGGATCCTTGCCCGAGAATGCGCCGCCGCCGTGGCGCGAATAACCGCCGTAGGTGTCGACGATGATCTTGCGGCCGGTGAGGCCGGTATCACCCTGCGGGCCGCCAATGACGAAACGGCCGGTCGGGTTGATCAGGAACTTGGTGTCCTTGGTGACCATGTTCTTCGGAAGCACAGGCTTGACCACCTGCTCGATGATCGCTTCCGACAGTTCCTTGTGGCCGATGTCTTCGCGGTGCTGGGTCGAGATCACCACGGTGTCGATGTGGTGCGGCTTGCCGTCGACGTAACGGACCGAAACCTGCGATTTCGCATCGGGGCGCGCCCACGGCAGACGGCCGTCGCGGCGCAGCTCGGCGTGACGCTCCATCAGGCGGTGCGAGTAATAAATCGGCATCGGCATCAGCTGCGGCGTTTCGTCGCAGGCGAAACCGAACATCAGGCCCTGGTCACCGGCGCCCTGGTCGAGGTCCAGCCCTTTGCCTTCGTCCACGCCCTGCGCGATGTCGGGCGACTGTTCGTCGTAGCACACCATGACGCCGCAGCTCTTGTAGTCAAAGCCGATTTCGGAATCGTCGTAGCCGATCTGCTTGATGATCTTGCGCGCAACCTTCGCGTAATCGACGCGGGCGCTGGTGGTGACCTGACCGGCAAGCACGACGAGGCCGGTGTGGGTCAGCGTTTCAGCGGCGACACGGCCGTTCCTGTCCTGGGCGAGGATGGCGTCAAGCACCGCGTCAGAAATCTGGTCGGCGATTTTGTCGGGATGGCCTTCGGAAACGGATTCGGAAGTGAACAGGAAGTTGCTCATGACGTAGTGTGTGATCGCAGAAAAGTTGAAAAGGTTGAAAGGTTCGCGGCAAAAAGCCCACAAGGGCCGGCAAAAAGGCCGTTAGAATAGCACATAACCCTTGATTTATTAAAGGATTTCCCGGTCTGATGCCCCTGTTGTCCGCATTGATGCGCCTCGGTGCACGTATGCCCTTGGCCGCACTGCATTTTTTCGGTGCCGGTCTGGGCTGGCTGGTCTACGGGCTGTCACCGACCTACCGTCGGCGCTGCCGCGAAAACCTGCGGACCAGCGGGCTTTGTGCGGATAAAGCGGCGTTCCGCAGGACCCTGCATGGCGCGGTCGCCGAAACCGGCAAAAGCATCAGCGAGTTGTGCCGGGTGTGGTTCGGCGACGACGACGAGATCGATCACATCGTGCGCTGTGATGACTGGACCGTGGTCGAAGAAGCCTGGCGCGGCGGCAAGGGACTGATCTTTCTGACCCCGCATCTGGGCTGTTTTGAAATTTCCGCCTTGTACGGCGCACGCCGTCTGCCGCTGACCATTTTGTACCGTCCGCCGAAACGCGCCGGGCTCGAAGCCCTGATGCAGGCCGGCCGGCAGCGCGCGCAGGCGAAACTCGCGCCGGCGAATTTGCAGGGCGTACGCCTGTTGATTAAAGCGCTGCGCCGCGGCGAGGCAATCGGCGTATTGCCCGACCAGGCGCCGGGCGCCGGTGAAGGCGAGTGGGCGGATTTTTTCGGACGCCCGGCGTACACCATGACGCTGGTGTCGCGCTTGCAGGAATCAACCGGTGCTGCGGTGGTGATGGCTTTTGCAGAGCGGCTGCCGCAAGGCGCCGGCTACCGGCTGCATCTGGAGCGGGTGTCCGCCGATCCGCTCGATCCTGCCGCACTCAATTGCGCCGTCGAGCGCATCATCGCCCGCTGTCCCGCGCAATACCTGTGGGGTTATAACCGTTACAAGGTGCCGGCGGGCGCAGAACCGCCGGTGACCGCCGCATGATGACGCGCGCCG
>JAURHM010000082.1 GCA_030833315.1 Burkholderiales bacterium | reverse complement strand
GCCGAGTTCCTGTGGGTTCTGTTTGCCTAGAACATAGGCTGCAGCTGAGTTGCCTTTTTCGATCAGCGCCTTGACGTCATCAGCCGGTGCGGCAAGCGCGCCACTGGCAAGCGACAAAAGAAAAACTGCTTTGCACGCCACTCCTGAAATCCGGATTTTCATATTTTTAGGTCCCCTTGCAAGCGCCCTATTTGCCGGATGACGAATGTTTCACATCCCGGAAACATCGTGGTGATGCTCTGTATACTACAAACTTAATGAAAACCGAGATAACAATAATGGCTTCTGCAGGTTATTGGTTGAGTGAATCTGTCGGGCAATCGCAATTTATCTGCCTTTTTCGCTGCGGATGAGTCCATGAAAAAAAAAGCAAAATTCAAGGCGAGCACCCGTTCCGGCAAAGCCCGTCGCAGTCCACTGCGTTCGCCAGCGCCCAAACCAAGCCAAAAGCCGGCAGAAGATGCGCCACAGAAAGAAAATGTTGCGGCACCGGTTACCCGTGCGGCAGCGGTTCCTGACGGGGATGCGCGCGGCGAAAAACTGCACAAGGTTCTGGCCCAGGCGGGTTTCGGTTCACGCCGCGCGATGGAAGAGCGCATCCGCAATGGTGAAGTGACCGTGAACGGCAAGGTTGCCACCATTGGTGACCGTGTTACGCCGGATGACCGGGTCAAGGTCGGCGACAAGATCCTGCGCTGGGCGCAGGAAAAACAGCTGCCCCGCGTTTTGCTTTATCACAAGCCCGAAGGCGAGATCGTCAGTAATGATGATCCGCAGGGCCGGCCGACGGTTTTTGCCAAACTGCCGCCGGCGCGCGGTGCCAAATGGCTGGCGATCGGCCGTCTTGATTTCAATACCAGCGGACTGCTGATTTTCACCACCTCGGGTGATCTGGCCAATCGCATGATGCATCCGCGTTTCGAAGTGGATCGCGAATATGCGGTACGTGTGTTGGGTACGATGCATCCAGCGGCGATGGATGCATTGCGTCAGGGCATCCGGCTGGAGGACGGTGTGGCGCAATTCGAACACATCGAGGAAGAGGGCGGCGAAGGCGCCAACCGCTGGTTTCGCGTGCTGCTGCGGGAAGGCCGCAACCGCATTGTCCGCCGGTTATTTGAGTCGCAGAATCTGACGGTCAGCCGGCTGATGCGCGTGCGTTTCGGTATCGTGGCGCTGCCGCCGCAGTTGAAGCGCGGTCAGTTTATGGAGATGTCGGCCGGCGACGTCGAACAGTTGCTGCAGTGGACGGCCGAGCCCGGGGCTCCGCTGACAGCAACGATTCCCTCTGAATTAACAGGACACAGTCGTCCCCGCCGCTCGTCTCCGCCCAGATAAAGGGCAACCGAGGAAAGGCCCGCTCGACACGGGGGCGGTAGTGTCCTACCTCCATCACCAGCCAGCCGCCGTCGTTGAGGTGTTGCGGTGCGTCCTTCAGGATGCGCCGCACCAGATCGAGTCCGTCGTTGCCGCCGTCCAATGCCAGCACGGGTTCATGGCGGAATTCGGCAGGCAGCGCGCGCATGGCACTGACCCCGACATAGGGTGGATTGGTCAGGATCAGATCGTAGTGAAGTCCTGCCAGTTTTTCGAACAGGTCGGTCTGTTTTAACTGCAGGCGAGCCATCAGATCATGTTCGCGCACATTACGGCGGGCGACGGACAGCGCTGCAGTCGAGATATCGGCGCCGTCCACCTGCGATTTCGGGAAGGTATGTGCGGCGACGATGGCCAGACAGCCGGAGCCGGTACACAGGTCAAGGATGCGTTTCGGTTTGAATCGCGGCGGCAGCCAGGGCTGTAGGCGCTCACGCAGCAGTTCAGCGATGTAGGAGCGCGGCACTATGACGCGTTCGTCGACGTAAAACCGGTGATCACCCAGCCACGCTTCACGGGTCAGATAGGCTGCAGGGATGCGTTCCTTGATGCGACGCTCAAACAGCTGCTGTGCACGCCGGAATGCTGCCGGCGGCACTTCCAGATCGAGGCGGGCAGCCAGTTCTTCGAAAGGGCAGCCCAGCGCATATACGGTCAGCCATGCGGCTTCGTCATCGGCGTTGAGGGTGCCGTGACCGTAAGCGAGGCGGGCGCTGCGAAAACGTCTAGCGGCCTCGGCAATCAGTCGCCGCGCCGTGTATTGCTGCGCAGGGGGAGGGGAAGTGCGCGGCACTTAAAATATCAATAAAAACAAATAATTGCGACTAATCGAGGGCGCCGAGATCGAGTTTGATGCTGGACAGATAGCTGTTGGCGCTGCTGATGGTCCTGCCGTTTTCGGCGGGCGGCGGGGCACTCGCCGCGCTGCCGGCATTGATGATCAGGTTGTGCAGGTTGCTCGGCGAATCGGCGTTGGCCAGAGCTTCGTCCATGGTGATGCGACCCGCGCGGTAATGTTCAAACAGCGCCTGTTCGAAGGTTTTCGATCCCGGCGACAGGCTTTGCTCCATCGCCTCCTTGATCTGGTTGATCTCGCCGGCCTTGATGAGTTCCTGGATGTGTTTGGTGTTGAGCATGACTTCGACCGCGGCCACAAGCTTGCCGTCGACCGACTTCACCAGTCGCTGCGAGATCACGCAGCGCAGCGCGATCGACAGGTCGGCCTGCAGGCTTTCGCGGGCCTCCCTCGGGAAAAAACCGATGATGCGGTTCAGCGCGTTATAGCTGTTGTTGGCGTGCAGCGTGGACATGCACAGGTGACCGGTCTGCGCGAACAGCAGCGAACTCTGCAGGGTCTCACGGTCGCGGATCTCGCCGACCATCAGCAGGTCCGGTGCTTCGCGCATCGCGCTGATCAGCGCGTTCTCGTAAGTGTGGGTGTCAACACGGACCTCACGTTGGTTGACGATGGATTTCTTGTGCTTGAAGATGAATTCAACCGGGTCTTCAATGGTCAGGATGTGGCCGGTCTTGGTGCTGTTGCGGTAATCGATCATCGACGCCATGGTCGTCGACTTGCCCGATCCGGTGGAGCCGACGATCAGGATCAGGCCGAGCTTCTCCATGATCACTTCTTTGAGGATCGGCGGCAGACCCAGCGACTCGAAAACCGGAACGTCCGGCTTGACGAAGCGGATCACCATCGCCACGGTGTTTTTCTGGCGGAAAATATTGATGCGGAAGTTGCCGAGATCACCGCCGCTCTGGGCAAAGTTCATCTCATGCTTGGTTTCGAATTCCTTGGTCTGCTCGGGCGTCATCAGCTCGTAGCAGATTTTCTTGATCTGTTCGGGGTCCAGCGCCTGGCTGTTGATCGGCATCACCGTGCCGTTGATCTTGATCTGGATGGGGGCGCCGGCGGTGAAGAACATGTCCGAGGCCTGCTTGTCGGACATCAGCTTGAACAGCGGTGTGACGAACATGATGCTTTTCCCCTGTTATACCCCTGCGGCGGCAAGGCAGGAGCCGTGCCGCCGCAGGAAGTAATCATTCTGCCCTCTATAAAGCGCCTTGCAAAGCCGGAATCAGTCGTCGCTGCGCAACAGGTCGTTGATGCTGGTCTTGGCGCGGGTTTTGGCATCCACCTGTTTGACGATGACTGCGCAATAGAGGCTGCATTTGCCGTCGGGAGAAGGTAGCGAACCTGACACCACCACCGAACCGGCGGGGACGCGGCCGTAGAGGACTTTACCGCTGGCGCGATCATAAATTTTTGTGCTTTGTCCGATGAAAACGCCCATCGAGATCACGGAGCCTTCCTCGACCACCACCCCTTCGACGATTTCGGAGCGGGCGCCGATAAAGCAGTTGTCTTCAATGATTGTTGGGTTGGCCTGCAGCGGCTCCAGAACGCCGCCGATGCCGACGCCGCCGGAGAGGTGCACGTTTTTGCCGATCTGCGCGCAGGAGCCGACGGTCGCCCAGGTGTCGACCATGGTGCCTTCATCGACATAGGCGCCAATATTGACGTAGGAGGGCATCAGGATCACGTTTTTGGCGATATAACAGCCGCGACGTGCCACGGCAGGCGGCACCACGCGGAAGCCGCCGGCCTTGAACGCTGCCTCGTCGTAGCCGGCGAATTTCGGTGCAACCTTGTCGAAATATTTGCTGACGCCGTCCTGCATAACCGCGTTGTCCTGCAGCCGGAACGACAGCAGCACAGCTTTTTTCGCCCATTCATTGGTCTGCCACTGGCCATTGCGTTTTTCAGCGACCCGAAGGGTGCCGGCATCGAGCATGGCGATGGTGTCATTGACCGCTGTGCGTACGTCTGCAGGGGCGTTTCCCGGTGACAAGGTGTTGCGGTTTTCCCAGGCCTGTTCAATGGTATTTTGCAGTTTTTGCATTGTTATTCCTCGGATATTTACAGTGATGCGGCAAATCGTTTCAGCCGCTGTGCGGCTTCGGTGCATTCATCGACCGTGGCTACCAGTGCGATGCGGATGCGTCCGGTGCCCGGGTTGATGCCACGCGCCTCGCGGGCTAGATAGCTGCCCGGCAGCACGCTCACGCCCTCGGCGTCATGTAGCTTGCGGGTAAATTCAACGTCATCGATGGGGGTCTTGAGCCAGAGATAGAACGCTGCATCCGGCCATTCGACCGGCAGCGCCGGTTTCAGAATGTCGATCACGGCGTCGAATTTCTGCTTGTAAAGCCGGCGGTTTTCTACGACATGCGCTTCATCTGCCCATGCGGCAATACTGGCGGCCTGCACCGGTGGGCTCATCGCGCCGCCGTGGTAGGTACGGTAGAGGTAGAACTTTTTCAGGATCGCGGCATCACCGGCGACGAAGCCCGAACGCATGCCCGGCACATTGGAGCGTTTGGACAGGCTGGAGAATACAACCAGATTGCGGAAATCGCTGCGACCCAGCTGAACGGCTGCGGCGAGCGCGCCCAGCGGCGGTTTGCGCTCATCGAAATAGATTTCCGAGTAACACTCGTCCGCAGCGATGACGTAGTTGTAGCGGTCAGCGTGCTCAAACAGCTGCTTCCAGTCGGCCAGGGTCAGTACTTTGCCGGTCGGATTGCCCGGAGAGCAAACGATGAGCAATTGCGTGCGCCGCCAGATGTCCTCGCCCAGTTGGCCCAGGTCAAATGAGTAATCATTTTCGGGAAGGGTATGGATGAACTGCGGTTCGGCGCCGGCCAACAGGGCCGCGCCTTCGTAGATTTGATAGAACGGGTTCGGGCAGACCACCACGGGGGCAGGCTTCGTCGGGTCGATGACCGCCTGTGCAAACGAAAACAAGGCTTCGCGGCTGCCATTAACCGGCAGAACCTGGGTGGCGGCGTCCGGTACCGGGATGCCGTAACGCCGTCCGATCCAGCCGGCAATCGACTGGCGCAGCGCATCCGTGCCCAGCGTTGCCGGATAAACCGACAGACCGTCCAGGCTGTTGATCAGGGTTTCGCGAATGAAAGTGGGCGTCGGGTGTTTAGGCTCGCCGATGTGCAGGCTGACGATCTTGCGTCCCGCAGGGGGCGTGCTGCCGGCCAGCAACGCGCTGAGCCGCTGGAAGGGGTAACTGTGCAACCGCTCAAGACGTGGATTCAACGGAATGTCGCCAAAGTGTTAAGCCGCCCGGTATGCCGGCGGCACGGCTTGCAATTATAAGGGCGGTCAGCAGGGATGACGCCCTGTGTCCGGGTCGGGCTTCAGCGGGTCGGCAAACCCGGATCCTGTTCTGGCATATCGGGGATACTGGCCAGCTTGAAGCCGCGTTTTACGTGCTGCACGGTGACTGTGGTGAAGATGCCGCCGCGGACGTAAAAACGAGCGGTCAGGCGCATGTAACGCGGCCGGGTCGCTGTGACGAGATCGTCCAGAATGCGGTTGGTCACGGCCTCGTGGAACGCGCCTTCGTTGCGAAACGACCAGACATAGAGTTTCAGGCCTTTCAGCTCCACACAAAGCCGGTCCGGCACGTAATCGAGGATCAGGGTGGCGAAATCCGGCTGCCCGGTTTTCGGGCAGAGGCACGTAAACTCCGGAATTTCCATATGAATCCGGAAGTCGCGCGACGGCGCCGGGTTGGGAAACGTCTCCAAATTGCGGGATGGCTTGGTCGGCATGGCGGTTATATCAATTCAGCGATTCAATTCAGTTAAAATGCGCGCTGAATTCTACCCGTTTAGCTTCGCTGCACAACCACTTTTCTTGGCAGAACAGCACCTTGCGCCTCAAGCAAATCAATCTCGCCGGTTTTAAATCTTTCGTCGATCCCACGCAAATCCCTGTTCCGGGGAATCTGATCGGTGTTGTCGGCCCCAACGGCTGCGGCAAATCGAACATCATTGATGCCGTGCGCTGGGTACTCGGCGAAACATCGGCGAAACATTTGCGCGGCGCAACGATGCAGGACGTGCTGTTCAACGGCTCCGGAGACCGCAAGCCGGTGAACCGTGCCAGCGTCGAACTGGTATTCGACAACAGTCTGGGCAAGGCGGCCGGGCAGTGGTCAAGTTATGCCGAGATTTCTGTCAAGCGCATTCTGGAGCGTGACGGCGATTCCAGCTACTACATCAACAACATCCATGTGCGTCGTCGCGATATCGCCGATATTTTCCTCGGCACCGGTCTTGGCGCACGCGCTTACGCGATCATCGAGCAGGGCATGATTTCGCGGGTGATCGAGGCGAAGCCGGAAGAGTTGCGGGTTTTTCTGGAAGAGGCAGCCGGTGTGTCCAAATACCGCGAGCGCCGCCGTGAAACCGAACTGCGTCTGCGTGATACGCGAGAAAACCTCGCCCGTGTTGACGATATCCGCCAGGAGCTGGACAAGCAGTTGGAGCATCTGCATAACCAGGCTGAAGTGGCGACCCGTTATCACGCGCTGCAGGAGCAGGTCACTGGTACCCAGCATTTGCTGTGGTTCGTGCGCCGTAACGAAGCTGCGGCAACCCGCGCCCGTCATGCCCGCGATATTGAGCGCATGGGCACCGAGCTGGAGGCTGAAACCGCCCGTTTGCGCGATGCCGAACGTCGACTCGAAGAATTGCGCAGTCAGCACTACCGCAGCGGCGACGAAGTGCACGCTGCACAGGGTGCGTTATACGAGACCAATGCTGAAATTGCCCGTCTTGAGCAGCAGATCGCGCATATCCGCGAGAACCGCAGCCGTGTCGAGCAGCAGATCGGCAGCCTGACCGCGCAGGCTGAGAGTGCGCGCGGTACTCTGCAACAGTCCCAGACCAGTCTTGCCGATTGGCGCGAAGAACATGCCCGCTCTGAGGCCTGTGTCGCCGCCTGTGAAGGTCGAATCGCGGAAGAACGCGAGAAACTGCCCCTGGCCGAAGGAGCCTGGCAGTCGGCAAGCAGTCGCCGGGATGAAATGCAGCAGGCGGTCAGCCGCGCGGAGCAGTCGCGTCAGGTCGAACAAACCAAGCTTGCCCATACGGCCAAGGTCCTTGAGCAGCTTTCCCTGCGTAATGCGCGGCTGTTTGAGGAGCAGAATGCTCTCGAAAAACCGGACACCGCCGCACTTGAGGAATTGCAGAGCCAGATCAACGATGCCGTTTCCCGGTTGGAAGCACAGCGAGAATCACTGGCTGAGCGCGAACGCAGTCTGCCCGGTCTGGAGCAGGCTTTGGAGCAGCGCACTGCTGAAGTCGATCAGGCAGCACAGGCGCTCGCGGCGATGGAAGCCCGTGTCGAAGCGCTTCGTCAGCTGCAGGATAATCTGGCGCATGGCGCCGATATGGAAGCCTGGATGTCCACGCGCGGTCTCGATCACGCGCCGCGCGTCTGGCAGGGCATAACGATTGAAACCGGCTACGAGGATGCGCTCGAAGCTGTGCTGCGCGAACGTCTGAATGCGGTTGCTGTTTCTGGTCTGGATGCCTGCGGCAATTGGTCCGGTAACTCCCCGCCGGGAAAAGTGTCTGTTGCCGACGTCAGTGTTTCAGGAAGCGACATGCCGGTGGCGCCCATGCCGGCCCGTGCGCGGCCGCTGGCCCAATTTTTGACCTGCCGTGATGCTCATCTCGCGCCGGCATTGGCCGATTGGCTGCACAGTGCGTTCGTTGTCGAAG
>JAURHM010000027.1 GCA_030833315.1 Burkholderiales bacterium | reverse complement strand
GGCGGCGACGGCAAGGCGGCGCTCGGCCCGGTTCTGCGCGAATACATCATTGGTGAGGCGATGCATGCGCTGGGTATACCGACCACGCGCGCACTGGCAGCGGTGACTACCGGTGAAATGGTGCGCCGCGAGCGCAATCTGCCGGGTGCCGTGCTGACACGTGTCGCTTCCAGTCATATCCGTGTCGGTACTTTTCAGTTTGTCACCGCACGCGGCGATGATGCGACGCTGCGCAAACTGGCCGATTATGTGATTGCACGGCATTACCCTGAACTCAAAGGGCAAGCAAATCCTTACCTCGGACTGCTGCGCGCAGTGTGTGAGCGCCAGGCTGAACTGATCGCGCGCTGGATGAACGTGGGTTTTATTCACGGTGTGATGAATACCGACAACATGACGCTCTCGGGCGAGACCATCGATTACGGTCCCTGCGCCTTTATGGACCACTACAACCCGGCGACGGTGTTCAGTTCGATTGATGAGCAGGGCCGTTATGCCTATTCCAACCAGCCGCCGATCGCCAACTGGAATCTGGCGCGCCTGGCCGAGGCGCTGCTGCCCTTGCTGGCGGCTGAGCAGAATGATGATCAGGAACGCGCGGTGCAAAAGGCGATGGAAATCCTGGAGGCTTTCCAGCAGCGATATGAACACTACTGGCTGCGCGGCATACGTCTCAAAATGGGGCTGACGCGCGATCAGGGCGACGATCTTGTGCTGGCCCAGGATTTCCTGAAGGGCATGGAAGGGCAGGGTGTGGATTTCACACAAGCCTTCCGCCGGCTTGCCGATGTCGCCGAAGCCCTTGATGCTTCACGCGAAGGATTGTTGCGCAAGCTCTATGCCGATGATGCGGCTTTAAACGGCTGGTTGCTGCGCTGGCGTGCGCGCATTAATGGCGAAGGTGTTGCGCCCGCGCAGCGTGCGCAGGCGATGCGCGCAGCGAACCCGGTTTATATTCCGCGCAACCATCGTGTTGAAGAGGCGCTGGCCGCTGCGGTGGATCTCGGTGATTACTCGCCATTCGAGAAACTGCTGACGGTATTGCAGCGGCCGTTTGATGAAAGAATGGAATTCGCAGCTTACGCGGAGCCTGCGCCGGCCAGCGAGTCGGCCGGTTATCAGACCTTCTGCGGCACTTGATGGCCTGGTCTGTGGTCATAGGTGGGGTGGATGTTTTGCCGGCACGGTGACGGCGCGTCGCGGAATCTGGGAAAATCAGGGCGGCGCGCCGAGTGATTTAAATAAGTATTTGTTTTAATTGATAAATTTATGCCGATCCCGTTGCTGACCGAATTACCCTACCGCCCCGACAGCGCTGCGCTGTTCGAGGCCGTGGCTGACCGGCCGTGGGCGGTGTTTCTCGACAGCGGCCTGCATTACCCGGGGCAGGCGCGTTACGACATCATCGCCGCCGAACCGCATGTGCGTCTGGTCACCCGGGGCGGTCTGACGGAAGTGCATGCGGATACCAGCGAGTTGTCGCGCGCGGATCCTTTTGAACTGCTGCGTGATCAGCTGGCGATTGATCCTTCCTGCCGCTGCGAGGTGCCATTTTCCGGCGGTGCGATCGGTTACTTCGGTTATGACCTCGCACGGCGCCTCGAGCGTCTGCCGGCGCGCGCCCGTGACAGCGAACGCATTCCGGATATGGCCGTCGGCATTTACGACTGGGCGGTGGTGGTCGATCACTCGGAGCAACGTGCCTGGCTGGTCGGGCAGGGACGCGATCCGGATACTGATCGCAAATGGGGCGGACTGGTGCGGCTGTTTACTGCTGCATCGCCGGAGCGGCAGCGCGCGCCTTTCCGGGTCACGTCGCCGGTGACCTCCAATTTCACCCCCAAGGGCTACGGCTACGCTTTCGACCACATCCTCGATTACATCCGTGCCGGCGACTGTTACCAGGTCAATCTGGCGCAGCGCTTTACCGCGCAGGCCAGCGGTGACCCGTGGCTCGCTTACCAGCGCTTGCGCCTGATCAATCCCGCACCGTATTCGGCATACCTGAATACGCCATACGCGCAGATTCTCTCGGCATCGCCGGAGCGTTTCCTGCGTGTGGCTGACGGTCAGGTCGAAACCAAGCCGATCAAGGGAACGCGGCCGCGCGCCGGTCATGCGAAGCTCGATGCCGAACGCATCGCCGAACTGGTGGTGAGCGAAAAGGACCGCGCCGAGAACCTGATGATCGTCGATCTGCTGCGCAATGATCTGTCGAAGAACTGCGCCATCGGTTCGGTGAAGGTGCCGCGGCTGTTTGAGGTGGAGAGTTTTGCGACCGTGCATCACCTGGTCAGCACGGTGACCGGCCGGCTTGCCGAAGGGCGCGATGCGATAGACCTGCTGCGCGGCGCCTTCCCCGGCGGCTCGATCACCGGTGCGCCGAAAACCCGCGCGATGCAGATCATCGAGGAACTGGAACCGCATCGCCGCGGCGTGTATTGCGGCGCGGTCGGTTACATCGGCTACGACGGCGACATGGATACCAACATCGCCATCCGCACGCTGGTGCATTCCCGCGGCATCGTGCGTTTCTGGGCGGGCGGCGGCATCGTTGCCGACTCGCAGCGCGACGCCGAATACCAGGAAACCTTCGACAAGGCCGCAGCCCTGCTCAACCTGCTGCAGCAGAGTGCGGAGAGCGCCAGCGGCGGCGCCTGAGGCCGGCGGTTTTATGCCATCATCGCGGTTCACAAACTGCGGAGTGTAAAGATGGCTGTCCTTGAACTCACCCAGGAAAATTTTGAAGCCACGGTCACCGGCAACAAGATGGTGATCATTGATTTCTGGGCGCCGTGGTGCGGCCCCTGCAAGAGTTTTGCGCCGGTGTTCGAGGCGGCATCGGAAAAACATCCGGATGTGGTGTTTGCCAAGGTCAACTCCGATGACGAGCAGGCGCTGTCCGGCCATTTCGGCATCCGTTCGATCCCGACCCTCATGCTGTTCCGTGAAGAAATCATGCTGTTCCAGCAGGCCGGCGCACTGCCTGCTTCGGGGCTGGACAGTGTTCTGGAGCAGGCAAAGGCGCTGGACATGGACCAGGTGCGCCGCGACATCGCTGAGCGTGATCAGCAGTCACAGCAGCAACAGCAGTAAATTCAAAAACAATATTAAAAACACCGGCGATGCGCGCAATGCATCGCCGTTCATTCTTGTTCAGGCGGGAGGCGTTTGATGAGCACGCGCGGTTTCTGGATTGATCATTTCCCCGGCAATTTCCTGTGGTCCAACGCTGCGCTGGCGTGCAAGGGCATGGCGCCTTACGGCGTGGTGGCAATGGATGAGATCGACCGTATCGCCGAGAAACTGAAAACCCGGCAGGGCGAACCCGATGCCTGGCAGCAGGAGTGGTGCGCAATGGCGGCGCAGATCGAAAAGACGGCGGATGCCGAGGCCGCTCGCGGCCATGACCGCACGGCCGGCAATTTCTATCTGCGCGCCGGCAACTATTACTACACCGGCGAACGTTTTATCCCGCCGGGCGATGCCAAGGCCGCGGTGGGGCGTCAGTCTTATCGCTGCTTCCGTGAAGGTTTGACGCGCCGCCATCCGGAGATCGAATTTGTCGAGGTTCCGTATGAAGGCAAGACCTTGCCCGCGCTGTTCATGAAGGCGCCGGGAGTGTCGAAGCGTGCGCCGACTGTGGTGATTTTCAACGGCATGGATAACTGCAAGGAGATGAGCATCATCTTTGCGGGGCTGGAATTTGCGAAGCGCGGCATGCATACGCTGGCCATCGACGGTCCGGGGCAGGGTGAAACGCTGCGTTTTCGCGGCATCCACAGCCGTCATGACTATGAGGTGCCGGGCAAGGCGGCTTATGACTATGTTGCTCAGCGAGCCGATGTCGATCCGGCGCGTGTCGTGATCATGGGTTACAGCTTCGGCGGTTATTACTCGGCACGCATTGCTGCTTTCGAGCAGCGTTATGCCGTCGGCGTGGCGATGACCGCGCTGCATTGGGATCTGGCCGGCTGGCAGCAGCGCATCAAGGAAAAGGCATTGGCTGAGGGCCACAAGGTGGCGCAATCCAATTTCCAGTTTCAGTGGGTGGTCGGGGCCGCCGACGCTGACGGCGGCATTGAAGTGGCGAAACGCTTCCGCCTGCAGGAGGTTGCGCAGCAGATCACCATGCCTTTTCTGGTTACGCACGGTGCGAACGACCGGGTGGTACCGGTAGAAAATGCGCAGAAGCTGTATGACGCGCTTGGTTCCGGGCGCAAAACCCTGCGTGTATTCACTGCAGAGGACGGCGGTGCCGAACACGCGCATGTCGATAACCGGCAGGTCGGTGTGGATTTTGTTGCCGACTGGATTGCCGACCACCTGCCGGATTAATCGCGGTTCCCGGCAGTTGCTGGGCGGAAAACGCAGGGAGGGTGGGTCATTTCACTCTGACAAGGCAACAGCGGGCGCGGTAAACTACCTGCTCCTGCCGCGCACTTCATCCTTTGTTCATCCGAAGTCACTTACTTTTCCGCAGTTCCTCCCCATGAAACGCATTGCATATTTGGCCCTCGCTGTCACGCTGCTGGCTGGCGCCGGATTCACCTGGAAACATTTTTCGCAGCTGCAGTCCGCGCCCGCCGGAAAACCGGCAGCCGGACCGGCCCGCGCTTTGCCGGTAAAGGCCGCTGCTGTCGTCCGCGGCACCGTGACTGATGGAGTTTCCGCGGTCGGCACCCTGCTGGCGAATGAGTCGGTGATGATCCGCCCCGAGATCGACGGGCGCATCGAGGCTTTTCATTTTCAGGAAGGCCAGTTGGTGCGCAAGGGCGACAAGCTGGTATCTCTCAACGCCTCTGAAGTGGAGGCGCAACTGACCTCCGCCGTGGCCGCCGCCAACCTGAACCGCAGCCGGCTAAAACGCTCCGAAGATCTGCTGGCGAAGAATTTCATCAGCGCACAGGCCATGGATGAGACGCGGGAAAATCTCAACCAGTCCGTTGCACGCGAGGCGGAGATCAAGGCCAAGCTGGCCAAGAGCACCATCCGTGCGCCGTTTGAAGGTGTGACCGGCCTGCGTCAGGTCAGTCCCGGCGCCTATGCCAAGGCCGGTCAGGATATTGCGCGGCTGGAAGGCATCGGCGTGCTGAAACTCGATTTCCGCGTGCCCGAGGCCTATCTACGGCGCATCAAGGTCGGGCAGCCGCTGGTGATCAATGTCGATGCGTATCCCGGCGAGTCTTTCAACGGAGCGATTTACGCCATTGAACCTGCGGTGGACGAATCCACGCGCACTGTGCTGCTGCGTGCGCGCCTGCCCAATCCCGGCGTGCGGCTGAAGCCCGGCATGTTTGCGCGCGTCAGCCTGGATCTGGAGCGTCGTGACAATGCCTTGCTGGTGCCGGAGCAGGCGATTGTGCCGCGCGGCGACGGCCGTTTTGTGTTCCGCATTGCCGAGGGCAAGGCGCAATTGGTCAAGGTGGAAATGGGTGCGCGGCGTCCGGGAGAAGTCGAAATCCTCAAGGGGTTGGAAGCGGGCAACATCATTGTCATTGACGGACAGCTGAAGCTGCAGGACGGTGCTGCTGTCAACGTTCTAGGCGACAAGCCTGCGGCGACCGATAAACCGGCGGCGAAGCAGTAGGAAAGCACAGCTTAATGTTTCTGCCGGAGATTTCTGTCAAGCGTCCCGTGCTGGCCACGGTGATGAGTCTGCTGATCGTGCTGATCGGTATCATCGCGTTTGACCGCCTGACTGTTCGCGAATACCCAAAAATCGATACGCCGGTGGTATCGGTGCGCACGGTGTACACCGGCGCCAGTCCGCAGGTCATTGAATCGCAGGTGACCCAGCCGCTGGAAGACAGCATCTCCGGCATCGAGGGTGTGAAGACGTTGAAATCGGTCAGCCGCGAGGAGGTCAGCCAGATCACGGTGGAGTTCACCAACGACCGCAATCCCGACCTGGCAGCGAGCGATGTGCGAGATCGGGTATCACGGGCGCGCGACCGGCTGCCGCTGGAGGTCAAGGAGCCGATCATCGCCAAGGTCGAGGCCGATGCCCAGGCCATCGTTTGGTTGCGGCTGTTCTCGGATCAGCATGCGGCGCTGGAGATTTCCGACTATGCCGACCGTTATGTCGCGGACCGTTTGAAGACCTTGCCGGGCGTCGCGTCGGTGATCATCGGTGGTGAGCGGCGTTATGCAATGCGCATCTGGTTGGACCGCGAACGGCTCGCGGCTTATGCACTGACGCCGCTGGATATCGAAGATGCGCTGCGTCGCCAGAATATTGAAGTGCCTTCCGGCCGCATCGAAAGCACGCAGCGCGAATTCACCGTGCTTTCCGAATCCGATCTGCGCTCTCCGGAACAGTTCAACCAGCTGATCATTCGTGAAGTCAAAGGTTATCCTGTGCGGCTGAGCGATGTCGGTCGCGCCGAGCTTGGCGCCGTGGATGAGCGCAACATCCTGCGCGTCGACGGCAAGCCGGCCGTGGGTCTGGGCATCGTCAAACAGTCGACGGCGAACACGCTGGCGGTGGCGCAGGCCGTGAAGGCCGAAGTGCCGAAAATCGCTGCGGCACTGCCGCCGGGCATGCAAATCGCTGTGGCCTTTGATACTTCGGTATTCATCGAAAAATCAATCACTTCGGTTTACAGTGTGATGATTGAGGCGCTGGTGCTGGTGGTGCTGGTGATTTTCCTGTTCCTGCGTTCGCTGCGCGCGACGCTGATTCCCTTCGTGACCATACCGGTGTCGCTGGTCGGTGCGTTTTTCCTGATCTGGCTGATGGGTTTTTCGATCAACGTGCTGACGCTGCTGGGCATCGTGCTCGCGGTCGGTCTGGTGGTGGATGATGCGATCGTGGTTCTGGAGAATATCCATCGCCACATTGAGAATGGCATGACGCCGGTCGAGGCATCGCTGACCGGCGGCCGTGAAATCGCTTTTGCCGTGGTGGCGATGACGGTGACGCTGGCCGCGGTGTTCGCGCCGCTGGCATTTGCCACGGGCAATACCGGGCGACTGTTCCTCGAGTTCGCGTTGACGGTGGCCGCGGCGGTCGCGGTGTCGGGTTTCGTTGCGCTGACACTGACGCCGATGATGTGTTCGAAACTGCTGCGTCATGAGGCCTCACATGGCCCGGTCTACAACGCGTTGGAACGGTTTTTTGAAGGCATGGCTGCGGGGTATGAACGCCTGCTGCGGCGCAGTCTGGCGCATCGTGGTGTGGTTGTCGCGCTGTTTGTGCTGCTCGCGGCCGGCGGCGCCGCATTGTTTCTGACCATCAAGTCCGAGCTGTCGCCGCTGGAGGATCGCGGCTTTTTTCTCGGGGTGATGGTCGCGCCGGAAGGTGCCACCAAGGAATACACGGATGACTATGCGCGGGCCTGGGAGGGCATTTATGCCGCGGTTCCGGAAATAAGTTCCTATTTTGTGGTGGTGGCGCCGGGACTGGACCGGCCCAATCCCGTGAACTTTGCGTTGTCTTTCGTGCGGCTGACGGACTGGGCAGAACGCACACGCAAGACGCAGGAAGTCACCGCGTCAATTGCACCGAAGATGTTCGCGACCATGCCCGGCGTGCTGGCCTTCCCGATCAATCCGCCGTCGCTGGGTCAGAATTTCCGCAACCCGCCGGTGCAGTTTGTGGTGCAGGGCAATTCCTACGAGGAACTCGACCGCTCGGTTACGGCCTTGATGGCCAAGGCGCGGCGCTCGCCGGCGCTGACCAACGTCGACAGCGATCTCAAGCTCAACAAGCCGCAACTGTCTGTAGTCATTGATCGTGAGAAAGCGGCAGCGCTGGGCATCCAGGTCGAAGCCATCGGCCGTGCGCTGGAAACCCTGCTCGGTGGTCGTCAGGTGACGCGCTTCAAGCGCGAGGGCAAGCAATATGACGTGATCGTCAAACTCGAGGACAAGGACCGCCGCCAGCCGAACGACCTGACTTCGATCTATGTGCGCGGTTCGCGCGGCGACATCTCGCAACTGTCTAACTTGGTGTCGTTGACCGAAACGGTGGCCCCCAAGGAGCTGAATCACTTCAACCGGCTGCGTGCGGCGATCATTTCCGCGAACGTGGCGCCGGGATACACGCTCTCGGAAGCGTTGGGCACGCTGGATCAGGCGGCGAACGAGGTTCTGACGCCGGACTATCAGACGGCGCTGGACGGGCAGTCGCGCGAATTCCGTGAATCGGGCAAGCAGCTTTATCTGATCTTCATTCTTGCGCTGGCATTCATCTATCTGGTGCTGGCAGCGCAGTTCGAGAGCTTCCGCGGCCCGCTGGTGATCATGCTGACCGTGCCGCTGGCCATGACCGGTGCTTTACTGGCGATCAAACTGACCGGCGGCACGCTTAATGTCTACAGCCAGATCGGCCTGGTGATGCTGATCGGGCTGATCACCAAGAACGGTATTCTCATTGTCGAGTTCGCCAACCAGTTGCGCGACAAGGGTCATGAAAAGGTCGAGGCGCTGGTCGAGGCCTGTGCGCTGCGCCTGCGGCCGATCCTGATGACCACGGCGGCAACGGTTCTGGGTGCGGTGCCGCTGGCGATTGCCACCGGTGCCGGTGCTGAATCACGCTCGGCCATCGGCTGGGTGGTGGTCGGCGGCATGACCATCGGCACGCTGTTTACGCTGTTTGTGATTCCCGTTGCCTATACCTATATCGCCGGCCAGCGGCATACCGTCGAGATCGCGCCGGGAACGCACTGATCGACCAGGTTTTACTGGGCGCGCAATCCACGGTCCAGCCAGCCAGGCACGAACACCTGATCTGCCGCATCAGCGCGCCGTCCCGGTTGCAGGTAAGCCGAGGTGTGCATCCGTCCATGTGGTCCGAGTGGATACTGTGTTTGCCGCAGCGGCTGACAATGTCGTCGCGTGTGGTTTTCCCTTTTGCAGCCCGTTCAGCCGGGAAATGCTGATGACGGGTTCGCTGCCGGCGGTGCCGGTCAATCTGGATGATGCGGCCCCCGCGCTGTCCGGCATACCACCGGACCGCGATGTGGTGGTCTATTGCAGTTGACCCAATGGAGTCAGTGCGGTGCGTGTCGCATGCATCCTGATGAACTGCGGATCTACCCGCGTGCGGCCGCTGGAAGACGGTATTGACGCCTGGATCGAGTCGGGCGGTCCTGTGGACGTCTTTGCCGTTATCTGAGCTGCGGTGCACCGGTCATGCGCTCGGTTATGATGGCGCCTCGCCGCCTTCAAGTCATGACTGATCCCAAAACTGAATCGCCGCCATCCGCCTGGGCGCCTTTGCGCCAGCCGCTCTTCCGCGCGCTGTGGATCGCCACGCTGGTTTCCAATATCGGCACCTGGGTGCATGAGGTGGGGGCGGGCTGGCTGATGGTCACACTGAATCCGAATCCCCTGATGGTGTCGCTGGTGCAAGCCGCGACCGCGCTGCCGATTTTCCTGCTTGCCCTGCCCGGAGGCGCGCTCGCCGACATTCTCGACCGTCGGCGTTACCTGATTTATACCCAGGTCTGGATGCTGATGGTGGTGCTGGTGCTGGCGATCACCACGGCAATGGGCTGGATGAATGCCTGGGGCCTGCTGGCCTTCAGTTTTGCGCTGGCTTGCGGTGCGGCATTGAATACGCCGGCGTGGGCGGCGACGGTTCACGAAATCGTGCCGCGCGGTCAGTTGCAGGCGGCGATTGCATTGAACAGCCTCGGCATCAATCTCGCACGTGCCGTCGGCCCGGCGCTGGCCGGGGTGATTGTCGCGGCTTCGGGGCCGCAGGCCGCGTTCATGCTCAACGCCTTTTCTTTTATCGGCGTGATCGTTGTCCTGGTGCGCTGGCCGCGCCAGCCTTCGCCCAGCACCCTGCCGGCCGAACGTTTCTCCGGCGCTTTGCGTGCCGGTGTGCGTTATGTGCGCGAAGCCACGGCGTTGCAGTATGTAATGGGGCGTGCTGCCGGTTTTTTTGTTTTTTCATCAGCCACCTGGTCCTTGCTGCCGCTGGTGGCGCAAAACACCGGTGGTGGGGCGGGTACCTATGGTCTGCTGCTCGCCGGCATCGGCGCAGGTGCGGTCAGTGCGGCGCTGTTCATGCCGGCTTTGCGGCGTCGTTGCAGCCGTGATGTGCTGGTGTGCGGCGCGACGGTGGTTTATGCCGCGGGTACGGCAGCGGTTGCGCTGGCCGGGAATCTGTTTCTGTTATTGCCCGGCGTATTGGCCTGCGGCGCGGCTTGGCTCGCACTGCTGTCGACGCTGCATGTCAGTGCGCAGACCGCCGTGCCGCAATGGGTGCGTGCCCGCGCGCTTTCGGTCTATCTGATGGTTTATGCCGCGGCCATGACCGGAGGTGCGGTGTTGTGGGGTGCGCTGGCCGCGCGCGGCGGCGTGCCGCAGGCGCTGCTGCTGTCGGCTGCCGGTGCACTGCTGGCCATGCTGCTGACCCGGCGGCTGACACTGGGCGGTGAGGACGGTCTGGCCAGCAGCGCGCCGGCCGCGCTGATGCGTTCATCGGGACACGCGGAGATTGCACTGGAACGCGGACCGGTCGCCGTACACGTCGAATACCGCATTGCACCGGAAGATGCCGGCGCGTTTGTGGCTGTGGCGCAGGGTATGCAACGCATCCGTCGTCGGGACGGGGCCTTGTCCTGGGGATTATTTGAAGATCCGGATGCTGCCGGGCGTTATATTGAAACCTTTGTCGTCGAGTCCTGGGCCGAGCATATGCGCCAGCATCATCGCGGAACGGCGGGTGATGCGCCGCTGTTCGAGCGGGTGCGCGCATTTCACCGCGGGGAAGGGCCGCCGCGGGTTACGCACTGGATTGCCGTTAATGCAAACGATGAAACGGGCGGCGAGATTGTCTGAAGCATTTATTTCTATTTTCTGTTGGTTTGATTTTGTTCATTTGATTACTGGAGATATTCATGCAGAACCGCAATGCAAGCACCAGCGTACCCATCAACGATCTGTCGGCGCGCCGCTGGAGTCCGCGTGCATTTGATGCACAACGCGGCGTAACGCCGGCACAGACGGCGGCGTTGGTCGAAGCCGCGCGCTGGGCGCCGTCATGTTTCGGCGCCGAGCCCTGGCGTTTTCTGGTGTGGAACCGCGCGACCGATGCCGCGGGCTGGCAGCAGGCCTTTGACTGTCTGTCCGACAACAACAAAAAGTGGGCGGGCAAGGTGCCGCTGCTGTTGATGGCATGCGCCGGCGCCACTTTTGAGCACAACGGGCAAGCCAACCGCTGGGCGCAGTACGATACCGGCATGGCGGCGCTGGCCCTTTCGCTGGAAGCGGTTGCGCAAGGTCTGGTCGCGCATCAGATGGGCGGCTTTGATATCGGCAAGGCGCGGACGGCCTTCGGCATCCCCGAGGATTTCATGCCGATGGCGATGATTGCCGTGGGTTATCAGGCAGCCGCGGAAACCATCGAAGACGAAGAGACTCGGCAGAAGGAACTCAAGGGTCGGGCGCGCAAGCCGCTGGGTGAGCGTTTCTACAGCGGCCGCTGGGGTAAAGCGGCGGTCTGATCCGTCAGGCCGGCGCTTCGCTGTTGGGGAAATTGAATTCGAGGACCGTTCCTACCGGATCGCGGATGAATATCTGATAGCCGGCGCCTGCCACATTCGACTGTTCGTAGGCGATGTTCATGCCGCGCAGCTTTCCGGCAAACGCCGCAGCGTCCTTTGACTGGAAAGCGATATGGTCGACGCTTCCTTGATGTTCCGCCTGCACGAAACCTTCGGCGCAGCGAGCGGTGACATGCACCACGGGCTGCGCGCCCAGATATAACCAGATGCCCTGGTTGCGCAGGTTCGGCGGGCGGGGTCCGCGCTGTAGTCCGACCACCTCCAGATAAAAACGCTCAATCGCGGCGAGATCACCGGGTGCACAGCGGATATTCACGTGTTGAATGAACTCTATTCCCATACTGCTCTCCTGTATAGGCACTTCAAGGCCGCCCGGGAATAGTGCCACGAATTCCAGTCAGTATTGTGCAAAACAGGGGCTGACATTACCATGATGCAGCACAGTAGTTAATATGCATGAAAATACCAAACAGTCCGGGACTGCTACCCGGAATTTCAGTGAGGAGGCAGGCATGAAACGGATGCACAGTCTGGTGGCAGTGCTGCTGCTGGTGATGGCGGGCGTTGCAGGTGCACAGAAATTTCCCGAGCGGCCGATTCGCGTGATTGTGCCCCTGCCGCCGGGATCTTCCAGTGATTTTCTTTCCCGTACGCTGAGTGTGCCGCTTAGCGAATTGTATGGTCAGCAGGTAGTTGTCGATAACCGCCCCGGAGCCGGTGGTCTGATTGGAAGCACCTTGCTGTCCAAGGCCACGGGCGACGGTTATACCTATGCGATGGTCGCGCCGCCGCACACCGTTGGCCCGTTGCTGCAGAAAACGCCGCCTTACCATCCGATCCGCGACTTCACGATGATCACCGAAGTGGCGTCGATCCCGAACATCATTGCGGTTTACCCCAACCTGCCGGCGAAGAACATCCGCGAAATGGTGGTCCTGCTACAGAAGGATCCGTCGAAATACAACTACGGGTCACTGGGTATCGGCACGCTGGCTCACATCGCCGGTGAAATTTTCAATCAGGCGGCGGGGGTGCGCACTGTACATGTGCCGTTCAAGGTAGTGCCGGATGCCTTCGGAGAGACTATCGCCGGCCGTGTGCATTATCTGGTGTTCACGATCCCGACGATTTTGCCGATGGTTCGAGACGGGCGGCTGCGTCCGCTCGCGGTGACTTCGGCGAAGCGTAACCCGGCTTTCCCGAGCATACCGTCGATCGTCGAGGAGGGTTTGCCGGCGGCGCAGTCCGACGGCTGGTTCGGCCTGATCGGACCTGCCGGCGTACCCAAGCGGATCACCACGCAACTGGCTGCTGACATCAGGAATGCCGTTTCCCAGCCGCGTATCCGTGAGTCGTTCGAGAAAATGGGTGCCGACCCGGCCCTCAATTCGGGTCCGGAAACCTACGACAAGCTGATGAAGTCGGAATACGACCGCTACGTCAAATTGATCAAGGATGTCGGTCTGACCCCGCAGTAGTTTACGGCGTTGCCGTAGCGGATTGAAATCGGGTTCAAGGCGGCAATCAAGTCCGGGCAGTTGCCCAAGGGCCTGAATGTGCAGCGCAAAGCCGAAGGCCTGCACTGTCTGATTGACGGACTGATCAGCAACTGGGTGATGTATCCCAAGGCCATGCCCGCGGTTAATGAAGCCGAGCGTCTGATCGGTGTCTTTATCGAAGGCTTGCGCCACTCGCCGGTAAAGGCGCTGCCGAAGCGACCGGCCCCGGTGCGACGCAAAGCCGCCTGAACTGAGTGGCTTTGCTCAGGCTTGCCAGGGTGCGTTGTCGGTGGCGGTGATGCCGTAACGGCGTATTGCATCGGCGACGATGTCGCGACTGATGGTTTTCTCATCGGCCAGTGCTGCCAGTGCGGCAATCGCAATGTGATAACGGTCCATTTCAAAAAAACGGCGCAGATTCTCGCGTGAATCACTGCGGCCGTAACCGTCGGTGCCAAGCACCACATAGTGCTGCGGGACGTAGGCACGAATCAGGTCCGGTACTGCGGTGACGTGGTCCGAGGCGGCAATCGCCGGTCCTTTGTGCGATGACAGCAAATTTTCGACATGACTCGTGCGCGGCGTGGCGGCCGGATTCAGGCGATTGTGCCGTTCGCAGTCCATGCCGTTGCGGCGCAGTTCGCTCCAACTGGTCACGCTCCATACATTAGCTTTTATTTTGAAATCGTCCGCGAGAAGGTCTGCTGCAGAAATGGCTTCGCGCAGGATGGTGCCGCTGCCCAGCAACTGCACCTGCGCGCCGTGCTGTTCCTGCAGCAGATACATTCCTTTGAGGATGCCGTCGCGGGCGCCTTCCGGCATGGCCGGCTGCGCGTAGTTCTCGTTCATCACGGTGATGTAATAAAGAACGTCTTCCTGCGCTTCGAGCATGCGCCGCGTGCCATCCTGAATGATCGTGGCCAGTTCATAGCCGTAAGCGGGGTCCCAGGCCCGGCAATTGGGCACTGTCGATGCAACCAGATGCGATGAACCGTCCTGGTGCTGCAGGCCTTCACCGGACAAGGTGGTGCGACCCGCAGTGGCACCGATCAGGAAGCCGCGCGAGCGGCAGTCGCCCGCCTGCCAGATCAGGTCGCCGACACGCTGGAAGCCGAACATCGAATAAAAAATATAGAAGGGCAGCATCGGCGTGCCGTGCACGCTGTAACTGGTCGCGGCGGCAATCCACGACGACATCGCGCCCGCTTCGTTGATGCCTTCCTCCAGAATCTGTCCGTCCTGGGCTTCCTTGTAATAGAGCAGTTCGTCGCGGTCTTCCGGTTCGTAGAGCTGGCCAAAGGGTGAATAAATGGCGACCTGACGGAACAGCGATTGCATGCCGAAGGTGCGTGCTTCATCGGCGACGATGGGCACGATGTTTTTGCCGATCGCCGGATCCTTCAGCATCTGCGCGAGCATTTTGACGAAGCTCATCGTTGTCGATTCTTCGCGATCGCCGGAACCTTCACTGATGCGTGCATAGGCTTCCGGCACGGGCACAGTGATTTTTGCTGCCGTGGTAACGCGTGCCGGCAGATAGCCGCCCAGCGCACTTCGACGGGCGTGCATATAGCGCATCTCCGGGCTGTCGTCTGCCGGTTTCCAGAATTTCAGCGCTTTGACGTCGGCATCGGGAATCGGCAGCGCAAAACGGTCGCGGAAGGCGAGCAGGGCATCGTCTTCCATTTTTTTCTGCTGGTGTGCGCCCATCTTGCCCTGGCCCCAATGGCCCATACCGTAACCTTTTTTGGTCTGGGCTAGGATCACTGTCGGCCGGCCGTGATGGTTCATTGCGGCGTGATAGGCGGCATGGATCTTTACCGGGTCATGGCCGCCCCGGCGCAGGCGGTCGATGTCTTCATCCGACAGGTGGGACACCAGTGCCTGCAGGTCCGGGTCCTTGTTGAAAAACTGTTCGCGATTGAAGCGCCCGTCGGTCGCTGCGTATTTCTGGAATTCGCCATCGACGGTTTCGTGCAGGCGTTTGAGGATCACGTTCTCGGTGTCGCGCGCAAACAGCGGATCCCATTCCGAGCCCCACAGTAATTTCACGACGTGCCAGCCGGCGCCGGAGAACAGGCCTTCCAGTTCCTGGATCAGCGAGCCGTTGCCGCGCACGGGGCCGTCGAGACGCTGCAGATTGCAGTTGACGACGAATATCAGGTTGTCGAGTCCTTCGCGTGCTGCCAATGACAGGCCGGCCAGCGACTCCGGTTCATCCATCTCACCGTCACCGACAAAGGCCCAGACCTTGCGTCCGGCGGTTTTCTGGATGCCGCGATGTTCGAGGTAGCGCATGAAACGCGCCTGGTAGATCGCGTTGACCGGTCCCAGCCCCATCGAGGCATTGGGGAACTGCCAGAAATCCGGCATCAGATAGGGGTGGCAGTATGATGACAGGCCGGTGCCGGGGCCGCCGGTTTCGCGGCGGTAGTTGTTGAGCTGGTCTTCGCTCAGGCGGCTTTCGAGCCAGGCGCGGGCGTAGATTCCGGGGGAGGCGTGCGGCTGGAAAAAAACTGCATCGCCGTTCTGTCCGGCGCGGAAGAAATGATTGAAGCCGACTTCGAACAGGTCGGCGATGGACGCATAGGTGGCGATATGCCCGCCGAGTTCGGCCGCACCGCGATTGGCGCGCACCACCATTGCCAGCGCGTTCCAGCGCACCAGCGCCGAGATGCGTGCTTCGATGTCGAGGTTGCCGGGAAACTGCGGTTGTTCGGCCAGTGCGATGGAGTTGCAGTAAGGCGTGTTCAGCACCGGCGGCATCGGCACGCGTTTCGCCCGTGCTTCGTCGAGCAGCTTGCGCAGCAGATAGGTGGCGCGTTCGCGGCCATTGGATTCAATCAGGGAATTGAAGGCATCCAGCCATTCGCGCGTCTCCACCGGATCGGGATCGGCGGGCATCACGCGCCAGAAAGCTGCCGCAAGTTCGGATAAGTCGGTCATGGTGTTTTTCTTCCTCCGCGCGCGGGACTGCGCATGACCGTGGATGCTACGCGGGAACGTGCGATACAGGGTTCTGTATGTTCTTGTTTTTAACCATTAAATAAGCATAAAATAGCGTATTTATTTATTTATTAAGCACAAAATGCCGAAAATAAATCTTGATGCAACAGACTGGAAAATCCTCGCCCGGTTGCAGGAGGATGCGCGGCTGTCCAATGTCGAGCTGGCGAAGGCGGTGAATCTGTCGCCGTCGCCCTGCCTGGCACGGGTGCGGCGGCTGGAGGAGGCGGGGCTGATCAGCCGTTACGTCAGTCTGCTCGATGCGCTGGCGTTGGGACTCACCGTGTCGGTGTTCATCCAGGTGCGGCTGGAACGGCAGGTGGAAAAGGCGCTGGAGACTTTCGAGCGCGCAATCGCTGAACGGCCCGAAGTCATGGAGTGTTACCTGATGACCGGCGATTCGGATTACATGCTGCGGGTGATGGTAGCCGATGTGCAGGCGCTGGAACGTTTCATTGTCGATTTTCTGGCGAAGATTCCCGGAGTGGGCAACCTGAAATCGAGTTTTGCGCTGAAGCAGGTCAAATACAAGACTGCTTTGCCGCTGGCCGGCGTGGCGCCGACGGTCAGGGCGACCCGCCGCAAAGCGGCAGGCTGAGTTCAGAAGCGTTAACGCTTGCGGAAGAAATTGCCGGGGCGTGCTGCAGGCGGACCTGCGCGCTCGTCCTTGTGGCGGAAGCTGATACGGCCCTTGCTCAGGTCATACGGCGAAATCTCCACCGTGACGCGGTCACCGGCAAGAATGCGGATGCGGTGCTTGCGGATCTTGCCCGAGGCATAAGCGGTCACTGCGTGGCCGTTGGACAGCGTGACGCGGAATTTGGTGTCGGGCAGCACTTCTTCAATGACACCTTCGAATTCGACCATCTCTTCTTTGGACATCTGCAGCTTCCTTCTTAGGAATGATTTGCGGCGGGTTGATCCCGCCGCAGCACGATCAGACTTCTTGCAGATTGACGGCGGAAGAACGGCCGTCGGAACCTTTTTCGAGGTCGAACGAAACTTTCTGGTTTTCATTGAGCGTCTTCATGCCGGCGCGCTCAACGGCCGAGATGTGCACAAAAACGTCTTTGGATTCGCCGTCGGGTTGAATAAATCCGAAACCCTTTGTGGCGTTGAAAAATTTAACGGTGCCGATAGTGGCCATGAGCAGTTCTCCAGAATTTGGCGATCCCGGTCCGGAGTGGACAGGGCATCAATGACGTGTGGAGAAGGCCAAACAGAAGCACCCGTGCGGGTGCGAAGGGCGGACAGAATCCAGGCGCCGGCGCGGAGTATGGGCGGATGTCCTTCTATTTGCAAGGAATATCGGCTTGCGGCACGATGCCGGTCCGCAGGCATTTTTACGCCAGCTGCTCAAATCCAAGGAGATCCCATGAAGCTGTATTTCTCGCCAGGTGCCTGTTCACTCGCGCCGCATATCGTGCTGATGGAAGCCGGTTTTGCCTTTGATCTGGAAAAAGTCGACATCCCGAACAAAAAAACCGCGTCCGGCGCCGACTACTGGCAGATCAATCCCAAGGGGTACGTGCCCGCGCTGCAGCTCGACAACGGTGAAGTGCTGTCCGAAGTCAGTACCATCCTGCAATACCTCGCCGACCAGAAACCGGCTTCTGGGCTGGTGCCCGCGGCCGGAACGATGGCACGTTACCGTATGATGGAAGCGCTCAACTTCATTGCCACCGAAGTGCACAAGTCGGTCGGTGCGCTGTTCAATCCGGCGATGACTCCGGAAATGAAGGAAGTGCAGAAGGCTTACATCGCCCGGCGCTTCAATGCCCTCGACAGGATGCTCGCGGGCAAGCCTTTTTTCACCGGTAATGCCTTCAGCGTGGCCGATGCCTATCTGTTTAATGTGCTGCGCTGGTGCGGTTTCCACAAAATCGATCTCGCACCCTGGCCGAACATTCTGTCGCTGTTCAACCGCATCGGCGAGCGTCCGCAGGTGCTGGCGGCGATGAAGGCGGAAGGGTTGATCAAGTAGTCCTGTTGCAGGTGTTCAAGACCTGCCGCAGTCCGCTCACTTCACGTCCAGCTTCAGTTCTTCGATCAGTTTCCCCCAGCGCGCCATGCCGTCGCGAATCAGTTGTGCGACGTACTCCGGCGTGCTGGTCTGGGGATCGAATCCGGCGCCCTGCAGTCGGTCGCGCGCAACAGGTTCCTTGATGATCTGCGTTACATCGGCATTCAGCCGGTTGATGATCGCTTTGGGAGTTTTCGCAGGCGCCAGCATCGCCGTCCACTGGTAGACATCAAAGCCTTTCAGCCCGGATTCGTCGAGCGTGGGGATGTCGGGGAGTGCTGCAGAACGTTTCTTCGAAGTCACCGCCAGGATTTTGACGCGCCCGGTCTTGGTCTGCGGGATGACCGTTGAGGACCCGAGGACTGCGGCTGGCACCTGACCGCCTGAGAGATCCACAATCGCCTGGCCGCCCCCTTTGTACGGGATGTGCATCATGTCGATGCCCGTCATGTTCTTGATCAGTTCGCCCGACAGGTGTTGCGAAGTGCCGGTACCCGATGTTCCGAAGGACAGCGGTTTCGATTTGGCGAGGGCGATGAACTCCTTGATGTTTTTTGCCGGCACGGCGGCATGCACAGCCAGCACCAGCGGCTGGGTGGACATCAGCGAGATCGGCACAAAACTGGTGCGCGGGTCGAACTTCAGATTTTTGTAAGCGGCGTTCAGCAGCGTCAGCGAATCGGCGGCGGTAATCAAGGTATAGCCGTCCGGAATGGCTTCGGCGACACCGGTGAAAGCGATGGTGCCGGTGGCGCCGGGCCGGTTGTCGACCACGACCTGCTGCCCCAGTTTGACAGTCAATTGCTCGGCGACAATGCGTGATACGAGATCGGTTGCGCCGCCGGGCACATAGGGGACGACCAGGCGTACCGGACGTGTCGGCCAGGCCTGTGCGTGGCAGGCATTGAAAGCCGCCGGCAGGATGATTGCCATGGCGCCTGCAAAAAGCGGGGCGAGACCGTGCAGACTGCGTAAAGTGGTGCTCACGGGAATCCTTTCATCGTTGATCTGACCGGGATAAACCCGATGGGGCGATCTGGTTTTGCCAAATTAGCATTATAGAAGTAGCATAAGCAACTACTATGCGATCCAAAGCTGACAAAGCACCGGTTATCCGACGCGCTGCGCTGTCCTTGCCGGCGACCTTGCGCGAACTCGGTTTTACCGATTACGAGGCGAAAGCCTATGCCGCGCTGTCGACGAAGCAGCCTGCGACCGCCTACGAAATTGCCAAGGTTGCCGGATTGCCAAGGGCGAATGTGTATGCCGCTTTGCGCAATCTCGAAGGGCGGGGCGCCATTCAACCGGTCACCGAAAATCCGGTCCGCTATGTACTGGTGAATCCGGAACAGTTTTTCCGGCGCATACAGCGCGCGACAACGGGGCTGTGTGATGGCGTGGTGAGCACGCTGAAGCGCACCGTGAAAGCCGACGAGAGCGCGTATGTCTGGATATACCGCGGAGAAGATGAGGTCCACGCCAAGCTGACCGGCATGATCGAGGATGCGCGCGAACATCTCTGGCTGAAAGGGCCTGTCGATCTGATCGAGCCTTATGCCGGCCTGCTGTTTGATGCTGCGCGACGTGATGTGTCGGTGCGTTTGATCGTATTCGGCAGGGAAGTACAAGGGCTCAGGGCGCATACGCGCATCCAGGTGGTTCCGCACGAAGGCGACGGTGAGCCGCACGGCCCCCCGTCTGATCAGATGCTGACGGTAGCGTCGGACAGCACCGGGATGCTGATTGCCTCCTATGCGGGCAAAGTGAAGGCTTCGTATGCGCGCGATGCCTCGATTGTCTATGTCATCGAGACGCTGCTGCTGCACGAGATTTACCTCGCGGAAATCCATCAGGCCTTCGGCAAGCAGGTGGATGCACGCTTCGGCCGCAAGCTGGAAAAGCTTCGTGGCAAATACCGGCCGCGGGGCCGGGGGCGTCCGGTTATCGCCGGTGACGATCAGGACATGGCCTAGCAATACATATATGCGAACGGATTTTGAGCAGGAATAACGGGAGAGTTTGATATGGCTGACGCGACACCGGGCAAAAAGCCCAATGTGATTCTGGTTCTTGCCGACAATCTGGGTTGGGGGGAGCTGGGTTGTTATGGCGGCGGTACGCTGCGCGGGGCGCCGACGCCGCGCATTGATGCGCTGGCCGCAGAAGGATTGCGTTTGCTCAATTTCAATGTGGAAAGCGATTGTGTGCCGACGCGTTCGGCGCTGATGACCGGCCGGCATCCGATCCGCACCGGCGCCCTGCAGTCGGTGCCTGCGGGTTTGCCGCAGGGACTGATTCCCTGGGAAATCACCCTGGCGCAGCTGTTCAAGCAGCAGGGGTATGCCACGGCAATCCACGGCAAATGGCATCTCGGTGACCGCAAGGGTCGCTTTCCGACGGACCGCGGCTTCGATGAGTGGTACGGGATCCCGCGTACCACCAACGAAAGCATGTTCACCAGTTCCGCGGGTTATGACCCGAAGGTGACGCCGCTGCCCTTTGTGCTGGAAGCGCGCGCCGGCGAAGTGCCGAAAGAGGCGGCGCTTTATGACCTTGAAATGCGCCGTCGCATTGACGGTGAACTGATTGCACGTTCGCAGGCGTTTATTGCCGACCAGCACAAGTCCGGCACGCCGTTTTTTTCCTATGTGCCATTGACGCAATTGCATTACCCGACGATTCCGCACCACGATTTTTCCGGAAAGACCGGTGCCGGCGATTTTGCCGATGCGCTCGCCGAGATGGATCACCGTGTCGGGCAGTTGCTTGATACTGCTGAGAAACTGGGTATCGCCGACAACACGCTGTTCATTTTCGCCAGTGACAACGGTCCGGAGTTCCGTCGGCCCTGGCGCGGTTCCGCGGGTATGTGGCAGGGCACCTATCACACGTCGATGGAGGGCGGATTGCGCGCGCCCTGCATGCTGCGCTGGCCAGGCCGCATACCGGCCGGCGGTGTTTCCAATGAAATCGTCCATGTCACGGATCTTTATACGACGCTTGCCGGCATCATCGGCGCTGCAGTGCCGGACGACCGCCCGATTGACGGCCTTGATCAACTGGCATTTTTTACCGGTGCGCAAGCCAAATCCGCGCGCGAGGGTTTTCTGTTCTACATGAAGTCGGAATTGCGTGCGGCCAAGTGGCGGGAATGGAAAATGCATCTGGTCTGGGAGTCCGAACCCAATGCCGGCGCTAATCATCTCGAGTCGCCGCTGTTGTTCAACCTGATCCAGGACCCGAAAGAGGAAACCGACGTCAACACCACGTCGGGATGGGCGCGCACTCCATTACGATTGATGATGCATGAGTTCCAGGAAGGCCTGAAACGCAATCCGCCGATTCCGCCCGGCGCCCCCGACGACTATCAGCCTGCTGCAAAGCGTTGATGTAACCCTTACCGGTTCAGGGTTTTGCGCGGCCGGAATAACACCGGCGGCGCTATCGTGCCTTGTCAATTCGCAGGCTTTCCCCTAGGCTTAGCCGCTCAATATTTCCCCCTGCCTTTTTGGAGTTCACCATGAACGACATGCTGCGTGAAGACCTGCTGGCTCTGGTTTCCAACCGCACCGCTGTATCCCGCCGTGAATTTGTCGCCGGCTCGCTGGCTGCGGGCTTTGCCCTTGCGGTGCAACCGGTGTGCGCGCAAACGATGATCACCACCGACGCCGCTGGCCTCACTGCCGGTGAAGTGAAGATCCCGACCGCCAACGGCGACATTCCGGCTTACCGCGCGATGCCTGCCAACGGCAAGAATCTGGCGACCATTCTCGTCGTTCAGGAAATTTTCGGCGTGCACGAACACATCAAGGACGTCTGCCGCCGTTTTGCCAGGCTTGGTTATATCGCGATTGCGCCGGAAATGTTTTACCGGCAGGGCGACGTGTCGAAGCTGGCTGACAACAAGGAAATTTTCGCCAAGGTCGTCAACTTCGTGCCGGACGCGCAGGTAATGAGCGACCTTGATGCGGCGGTGGCCTGGGCCGGCAAAAACGGCGCTGACGGCAAACGTCTCGGCATCACCGGTTTCTGCTGGGGCGGCCGCATCACCTGGCTCTACACGGCACACAACAAAAACGTCAAAGCCGGCGTGGCCTGGTACGGCCGTCTTGTGGGGCAGGGCAGCGAGATGACGCCGAAACATCCGATCGATCTCGTCGATCAGATCAACGCGCCGGTGCTGGGTCTTTATGGCGGCGCCGATGCCGGCATTCCCAATGACACCGTCGACAAGATGAATGCGGCACTGAAGGAGAAGGGCAAGCCGTCGATGATTCATCTTTATCCGGATACCCCGCATGCCTTCCACGCCGACTACCGGCCGAGCTTCCGCAAGGAGCAGGCGGAGGACGGCTGGAAACGCGCCACGGAATGGTTCAGGAAAAACGGCGTTTGATTGTTTTACACGCACCGGAAACACGGGGCCCGCGGGCCCCGTGTTTTTTTGTTAGTGTCAGAACTCCCTGTTGATGTGAGTCCATCGTGATCGACAAGAATCCCGATTCGCAAATTACCGGCCGCAAAGGCTGGCCGCTGGCGCAGCGTGTCGGTCACATCGAGCCTTTCCATGTGATGGCGCTGCTGGCGCGTGCCCGCGAACTGGAGGCCGCCGGTCGCAGCATTGTTCATATGGAAATCGGAGAGCCCGATTTTGCGACGCCGGAATCAATCCGCAAGGCCGGCGCACAGGCGATTGAGCGGGGTGAAACTTTTTACACCCCAGCGCTCGGCCTGCCGGCCCTGCGCCAGGCCATCGCCGCGTTTTACCGCAGCCGTTACGGCGTCACGGTCGCACCCGAACGCATCATTGTTACTCCCGGCGCTTCCGGCGCGCTGCTGCTGGCAACCTCAGCATTGATCAATCCCGGTGACGAAGTGCTGCTTGCCGATCCCGGGTATCCGGCGAACCGTCATTTCGTAAGGCTGATGGATGGTGTGCCGGTGGGCATTGCGGTCGGACCGGACAGCAACTACCAGTTGCGCAGCGAACATCTGCAGCAGCACTGGGGCATCCGCAGCAAAGCCGCACTGTTGGCAACGCCGTCGAATCCGACCGGAACGCTGATCGAGCCGGATGAGTTGTGTGCGATGGCGCATTTCGCCGCAGCACGCGGCGGTGCGCTGATCGTCGACGAGATTTATCACGGTCTGGTTTATGACGGTGCCGCGCAGACGGCACTGGCGCTCCGTGAAGATGTGTTCGTGATCAACAGTTTCTCCAAATATTTCAATATGACCGGCTGGCGCCTCGGCTGGTTGGTGGCGCCCGAACGTTATGTCGATGCCATCGACCGTATTGCCCAGAACGTCTTCCTTGCGGCATCAACGCCCGCGCAGCACGCGGCACTGGCAGCGTTTGAGCCGGAGACGCTGGCGCTGCTCGATGCGCGGCGCGACGAATTCCGCGTGCGCCGGGATTTCCTGCTGCCGGCGCTGCGCGCTATCGGTTTCGGCGTCCCGCAACAGCCGCAGGGCGCGTTTTATATCTATGCCAACAGCGCGGCACTGGCGCCCGACAGTTTTGTGTTTGCGCGCGAACTGCTGGAGCAAGCCGGAGTGGCGATTACCCCGGGTATCGATTTCGGTGCGCATGCCGCGCACGAACATCTGCGATTTGCCTATACCTGCCCGGTCGATGTGCTGCGCGAAGGCGTGGCACGCATCGCCCGCTTTCTCAAGCCGTAAGGTGTCAGCAGGTTTTAGCCGATCGCGCGAACGATCAGGGAAATGCCGCTGACCACCAGCAGGCCGCCCATCACCCGGATCACCGTTTCCCGTGACAGATTCAGGTGCAGGTGGTGGCCTGTCCACACGCCCAGCGCCATCACCGGCAAAAGGGCCGCTGCGGCGACCAGCGCCGCCGGCGAATAAAGCCCTGCCGCAATGAACAGCACAATGCGCGCCAGCGTGGTGAACATGAAAATCACCGGCATGGTGGCGCGGATCTGCGTCGGATCGCCGCCGCGGCCGGCGAGATAGAACACATAAATCGGCCCGCCGATGCCGAATACCGCGGAAGTTGCACCACCGAAAGCCCCTATCGGCGCCGCAGCCCAGCGCGGCAGCGGGAAACCCTTGCCGCTGCGCAGGACGTAGGACATGCCGAACAGCAAAACAAACGCGCCGAGGCTGCCCAGAAGCAGTTCCGGATGCATGCGCACCAGCAGCCAGACGCCGGCAAGAATACCCAGTCCCATGAACGGGATCAGCAGCATCAGTTCGCGCCGCATCAGGTCGGCGCGCAGCCGCAGTCCCATATTGAAGGCGCCGACGCAGTCGAGGATCACAAAAAACGGCACCACGAACTGCAGCGGGAACAGGTGCGCCAGCAGCGGTACCGCGATCAGCGTCGAGCCGAATCCGGAGATGCCGAACACGACATAGGCCGCGAACACGATCAGCGGTGCGAAGATCAGGATTTGGGGTTGCAGCAGGTCGGCAATCAGCATCGTGCCGAGTATAACCGGTAGAATTCATGCAGCCGCTGGACGCTCTTGGCCGTTGTCCGGCAAGGTATTTGCAGATCACCAGGACTTCACCGTTTCATGACCCAGCTCATCCTGATCCGCCATGGCGAAACGCTGTGGAACACCGAGCGCCGCATGCAGGGCCAGCTCGACAGTCCGCTGACCGAGCGCGGGCTGTGGCAGGCGCAGCAACTCGGAATCCGCCTGAAAAAACAGTACTTCACCACGCTGTATTCCAGCGACCTGCCGCGCGCCGCACGCACTGCCGAGCAGATTGCCGTCGTCACCGGACACAATATCCTCACTGATGAACGCCTGCGCGAACGCCACTTCGGTGTTTTCGAGGGGATGACCCAGAAAGAAATGCAGGCCTGCGATCCGGAAAGTTATGAACGTTTCATGTCGCGCGACCCGCAATACGCGGTGCCCGGCGGTGAAAGCCCGGCAGCTTTTTTCGCGCGCTGCCGCGCCGCGCTGGAAGAACTCGCGCAACGCCATGCTGATGAAACCATCGCCATCGTCACCCACGGTCTGGTGCTCGATTCCGCCTACCGCGCTGCGACCGGACTGGCGCTCGATGCGCAACGCCCGGTGCCGCTGGTCAATGCCAGCCTTAACTGGTTTGCTTTTGACGGCAGCCGCTGGAGCGCCGGCGCCTGGGGCGACGCCGAGCATCTTGGTCCCGACGGCGTCACCATTTTTGGTGACCGCCGGATCTGAGTGGAAATAATCAATAAAACAGATATTTATGAGTGACGCCGGGGCGCTGCCGGTCATCATTGTCCATGGCCTGTGGGTGCACGGCTTGGTCATGGAATATCTCGCGTATCAACTGAAAAAAGACAGTTTCGACGTCGACACCTGGTCCTATCCGACGATGCGCCAGACGCTGTCGGAAAACGCCGATCATCTGGCGGCGTATTGCTACAGTCTCGGCCTTCAGCGACTGAACCTCGTCGCGCACAGCATGGGCGGGTTGGTGGCGATGAAAATGCTTGAACGCACGCCGGCCATCACTTGCGAGCGGCTGCTGCTGATCGGCACGCCCTATACCGATAGTGCCGCCGCGCGCCGGCTCGCGCAATTTCCCGGCGGCGACTGGCTGCTCGGACGTAGCATCCGTGAATGGCTTGAGGAGGCGCGTCCGCAGTTGCGCGCGTGTCAGGCCGGGGTGATCGCCGGCACGCGCGGTATCGGACTCGGCGCGTTGATTGGCGCCGATCTGCCGCAGCCGCATGACGGGGTTGTCGCTGTCGAGGAAACCGCGGTTCCCGGCATCACAGAACGTATCGAGGTGCATGTCGGTCATACCGAAATGCTGTTTTCTTCTGAAGTGGCACGTCAATGCGGCGCTTTTCTGCGCCACGGACGTTTCGGGTCGGCGTACTGATGATGCGTCGTGTCACGCTGCTGCTCGTCGTGCTCGCGCTCGCCGGCTGCGGCAATCTCGGCTACTACTGGAAATCCGTGGGCGGCCAGCTGGGAATCTGGCAGCGCGAAGCGCCGGTTGAAGATCTGCTAGCCGACCCCGCGCTGGATCCCAAACTGAAGGCGCAGCTGGAGCGCGCCCTGCGCATCCGGGAATACGCCAGCCGCGAACTGGGTCTGCCCGACAACCGCAGTTACCGCGCTTATGCCGATCTGGCACGCCCTTTTGTGGTGTGGAATGTATTCGCCGCGCCGGAGTTTTCAACGGAAGCGCGGCAATCGTGTTTTCCCTTCGCCGGCTGCGTCGGTTATCGCGGTTATTTCAGCGAAGCCGAGGCGCGCGCCCAGGCCAAAACACTGGCGGCTGAAGGTTACGATGTCCATGTCGGTGGCGTGCCGGCCTACTCGACTATCGGCTGGTTCGCCGACCCCTTGCTGAACACCTTCATTCATTATCCCGAACCGGAACTGGCGCGGCTGCTGTTCCATGAACTTGCGCACCAGGTCGTTTACGTCAAGGACGATACCGTGTTCAACGAATCTTTCGCCACCGTGGTTGAGCAGGCGGGGGTGGCACGCTGGATGAACACCCACGGCAGCGAAGCTGATCGCCTGCAGTATGCAAGGCTGCAACGTTTCCGAGCCGATTTCCGCGAACTGGTGATGCGCACCCGCAGTGATCTGGCGACGCTGTATGCGAGCGACATACCCGTCGACGAGAAGCGCCGGCGCAAGGCGGAAGCCTTCGATGCACTGAAACGCGCTTATGCAGCGCAGCGTCAGGATTGGGGCGGTTTTGCCGGTTATGACCGCTGGTTCACGCAACCGCTGGGCAATGCCCATCTCGCGGCAGTGTCCTTCTACACACAGCAAGTGCCGGCGTTTGAGGCTTTGCTGGAACTGCAGGGTAACGATCTCGGACGTTTTTATGCCGCCGTGCGCGAACTCGCGGCGCTGCCGGTGGCCGAGCGCAATCAGCGGCTGTCAGCGCTGCAATCCCTGTGATGAGCGCGTTGTTATAATCCAAAGCTGATTTCCGAAGGAGATTCCGATATGAAACTCACCAGTACCAGCTTCGGCGACGGCCAGCCGATTCCGGCCGAATTTGCCTTCTGCGCCCCCGATGCCAAGACCCATTGCACGCTCGGCGCCAACCGCAATCCGCAACTGGCCTGGAGCGACTTGCCGGCCGGCACGAAATCGTTGGCGCTGATCTGTCATGACCCTGATGTGCCGTCCAAACCCGATGACGTGAATCAGGAGGGGCGCGAAATCCCGGCCGCGCTGCCGCGCGTCGATTTTTTCCACTGGGTACTGGTCGATCTTGATCCGGCTTCCGGAGTGATTGCGGCGGGTGAGTTTTCCAATACGGTCACCGCACGCGGCAAGGCGGGACCCAACGCTCCGCACGGTACGCGCCAGGGCATCAACGATTACACCGCGTGGTTTGCAGGCGACAAGGACATGAAAGGCGACTACTTCGGCTACGACGGCCCCTGTCCGCCGTGGAATGACAGCATCAAGCACCATTACGTGTTCACGCTGTATGCGCTGGACGTGGCGAAATGTCCGGTCGCCGGGAAATTCGGCGGCGCTGACGTACGTAATGCCATCGCCGGCCATGTGCTCGGCGAGGCCAAACTCACCGGCCTGTATACGCTGAATCCTAAAGTGAATCTGTGATCGCAAAGGAAATGACGAAGAGGCCGGTGAACGCCGGCCTTTTTTGTTGGTAGTGAAAAATTTGAAACCCCGTACCCCCGAAGACATCGAACACCGGCTGCGCAATCTGCCGCAGCCGACCTATCCGGAAGCCCTTCCGGTAGTCGGCAAGCGCGAGGTCATTGCGCAGGCGATTCGTGACAATCAGGTGGTCATCGTCTGCGGCGAAACCGGGTCGGGCAAGACGACGCAGTTGCCGAAGATCTGTCTGGAGCTGCAGCGCGGCGTGTACGGTCTGATCGGCCACACCCAGCCGAGGCGCATTGCCGCACGCACCGTCGCGACGCGCATCGCGCATGAATTAAAAAGCCCGCTGGGCCATGCCGTCGGTTACAAGGTGCGTTTTGCCGACAAGCTGTCGCAGAACACCTATATCAAGCTGATGACCGACGGCATCCTGCTCGCTGAAACCCAGGGTGACCGTGATCTGCGTGCCTACGACACGCTGATCATCGATGAGGCGCATGAACGCAGTCTGAACATCGACTTCCTGCTCGGTTATCTGCGCCGGCTGATGCCGCGCCGGCCGGATCTGAAAATCATTGTCACCTCGGCGACCATCGATGCCGAACGCTTCTCCAAACATTTTGAAATCAACGGCAAACCGGCGCCGGTAATCGAGGTCTCGGGTCGCACCTATCCGGTGGAAGTGCGTTATCACCCGCTGGCCAAAAACGAGAACCAGGAAGAGAAGGATCTCGACGAGGCGATTGTCGATGCCGTCACCGAGCTGTGGCGCGAACGTTCTGGTGGTGACGTGCTGGTGTTCCTGCCCGGTGAGCGTGAGATCCGCGAAGCCGCCGAAGCCCTGCGCAAGCATCATCCGAAGGGTGCGGAAATCCTGCCGCTGTATGCGCGATTGTCCTTTGAAGAGCAGGATGAGGTGTTCCGGGCGCATGGTGCGCGGCGCATCGTGCTCGCCACCAACGTCGCCGAAACCTCGCTGACTGTGCCGGGTATTCATTATGTCGTGGATACCGGGCTGGCCCGGGTCAATCGTTACAGCTACCGCAACAAGGTTGAGCAGCTGCAAATCGAGAAGGTGTCGCGCGCCTCTGCCAACCAGCGCGCCGGCCGCTGCGGCCGCGTGGCTGCCGGTGTGGCGATCCGGCTCTATGATGAGGACGATTACAACGCGCGGCCGCAGTACACCGATCCGGAAATCCTGCGCTCTTCGCTGGCGCATGTGATCCTGCGCATGAAGGCGCTGCGCATCGGCGATGTCGAGGATTTTCCTTTCCTGGAGGCGCCGACGCCGCGGATGATTACCGACGGCTACCAGTTGCTCGCGGAACTTGGTGCGGTGGATGCGCAGAAGCAGCTCACGCCCGTCGGCTGGCAGCTTGCCAAATTCCCGATTGATCCGCGCATTGCGCGCATGATCATCGCCGCGAAGCAGGAGAGCTGCCTGCGTGAAGTGCTGATCATCGCGTCGGCGCTGTCGGTGCAGGACCCGCGCGACCGTCCTTTCGACAAGTCGGAGGCGGCCGACCGTGCGCACGCGCAGTTTGCCGACGCCAAATCCGACTTCATGAGTTATCTGAAGCTCTGGGATTTTTTCGATGAGTCGATCAAACACAAGCAATCCAACCGCAAGCTGGCGCAGCAACTGGCCGAGCTTTTCCTGTCACAACGCCGGATGCGCGAGTGGCGCGACATCCACGGCCAACTGGCTTCACTGACCGCCGAGCTCGGGTTGCAGGCGAATGAAAAGCCGGCGACCGAGGATCAGATCCACCGCGCCTTGCTTGCCGGTCTCTTGGGCAATATCGGCTTCAAAAACGAAGAGGGCGAGTATCTCGGCGCGCGCGGCATCAAGTTCATGATCTTTCCGGGCTCGGGTCTGCGCAAGGCGCAGCCAAAGTGGGTGATGGCCGGGGAACTGGTGGATACCGCAAGGCTTTATGCACGCTGCGTTGCGCGTATCGAACCGGAATGGATCGAGCCGCTGGCGCGCGATCTGGTCGACCGCCATTACTTTGACCCGCACTGGGAGCGCGACCGCGCGATGGTCACGGCCTATGAACGTGTCACGCTGTACGGCATCACCATCGTTCCCAAGCGCCGCGTGCATTACGGCCCGATCAATCCGAAGGAGGCGCGGGAGATATTCATCCGCCAGGCGCTGGTCGCCGCGGACTACGCCACGCCAGCAAAGTTCATACAGCAAAATCAAAGACTTATAAAGGAAGTGCAGGAACTGGAGCACAAGGCGCGTAAACGCGATGTGCTGGTCAGTGACGAAGTGATCTTCGCTTTTTACGACGAACGCATTGCGCAGGACATCGTCAACGGCGCGGGCTTTGAGCAGTGGCGCAAGACGGTTGAACAGAACAATGCCGACCATCTGCTGCTGACGCGCGATTACCTGATGCGCCATGCCGCCGAAGATATTACCGAAGCGCAGTTTCCGGATAGCGTCATGGTCGGGGAAAAAGCGGGTGAATTCGAAGTCAAACTCAAGTACCGTTTTGATCCCGGTCATCCGCTCGATGGCATCACCGTCACTGTGCCGCTGGCCTTGCTCAACAAGCTCGACGCCGCGGCCTTTGACTGGCTGGTGCCGGGGATGATCCGTGACAAGGTGGCCTTTGCCTTCAAGGCGCTGCCGAAAAACTGGCGCCGTCATCTGACGCCGCCGACCGAGCACATCACCAAATTCCTGCAGACCGAGGGTTCGGCTCACGGCACCTTTGCCGATGCGGTGGTGCGTTATGCCTCGCGTGCCGCTGGTGCACCGCTGGCACGCGATGAAGCCGCGGCCATCGATTTTCCGCTGCATTTGCGCTGCAACTACCGGGTGGTGGATGAATCAGGACGCGAACTCGCCACCGGGCGCGATCTGGCTGCGTTGAAAGCGCAATTGGGTGAGGCCGCGCAACTGACTTTCAGTGAAACCACCACCGGCATCGAGCGCGAAGGCATCAAGGTCTGGGATTTCGGCGACCTGCCGCCGACCATCACCTTCAACCGCGGCGGCCGACAGGTGACGGGTTATCCCGCGCTGGCGGATGAGGGCGACAGCGTGGCGATCCGCCTGTTCGATGTTGAAAGCGCCGCGCAGGAATCGATGCGCGCCGGCATCGTGCGCCTGATGCGGCTGATGCTCAAGGAGCAGATGCGTCAGCTGGAGAAAAATCTGAAAGGTTTTGACCAGGCGGCGCTGCAGCTGCGCACCATCGCCAGCCCAGATGACCTGCGCGCCGATCTGATCACGGCGATCTGCGACCGTGCCTTCATCGGTGATGATGAGTTACCGCGCGGATTGAAGGCCTTTGAAGATCAGGTCAAACGTGCGCGTACGCGGCTGCCGGCCGTCTCGGAAGCGGCCTGCCGCCTGTTTGTGACGATTGCCGCCGATGTGCACCAGCTCTCACTGGCACTGGGCGCCGCCAAGGGCAATGTCGCGCGCGCCGCCAACGACATCCGCGCGCAACTCCAGCGCCTGATTCACAAGGGCTTTTTCAGCGCGACGCCATGGTCGCAGCTGACGCACCTGCCGCGCTATATCAAGGCGATGCAGATGCGTCTCGCCAAGTATCCGGCCAATGCCGAACGCGACGGCAAGCATGCGGCGAGCATCGCCCAGCTGTGGGGACGTTTTGAAATGCGTCTCGACCAGCAGAAAAAAGCCGGGCTCGTCGATCCGCGCCTGCTCGAGTTCCGCTGGCAGATCGAGGAGTTGCGCGTGTCACTGTATGCGCAGGAGCTGAAGACGCCATTTCCGGTGTCGTATAAACGGCTCGACAAATTGTGGACTGCGATGGGTTGAGGCGGGTCCGTCCTGATTACACTGCTACCGAATCCTTACGGAATGCTGCCAAGATGACTGAACCCCGATCCGATACGCCATTGCTGTTCACACCGATCCAACTGCGTGGCATCGCCGCCCGCAACCGCATCGTCAGTTCGCCGATGTGCCAGTACGCTTCCGATGACGGTGCCCCCGAAGACTGGCAGCTGGTCAACTTCGGCCGCTTCGCGATGGGCGGTTGCGGCATCGTGTTCACCGAAGAAACCGCGGTCGACGCGCGCGGACGCAAGACCCACGAATGCGCCGGCATTTATCATGACCATCATGTGCCGGCCTACCGCCGCATCACTGATTTCCTCAAGTCACTCGGTGCCGTGCCGGCAATCCAATTGGGTCACTGCGGCCGTCGTGCCTCACAGCACGGTCCGCTGAAGGATCGTGCGCCGCTGACCGAGGCCGATGCGAACGGCAAACTCAGGCCCTGGCAGGGCTTGTCCGCCAGCGCCTTGCCCCCGACGCCGGGCGGCAATATTCCCAAGGCGATGGATCTCGATGACATCCGCGAATGTCTTGAAGCATGGCGCCGTGCCGCGCAGCGCGCCGTTGACGCCGGGTACGAGCTCTGCGAGATCCACGGCGCGCACGGCTACCTGATCCACCAGTTCCTCTCGCCGTTGTCGAATCTGCGTACGGACGGCTACGGCGGCAACCTTCAGGGCCGCATGCGTTTCGCACTGGAAGTCGCGGAAACCGTGCGTGCGGTATGGCCGGCGGACCGGCCGCTGTGGTTCCGCGTATCCGCGGTTGAAGGACCGGGCGGCGTCTGGGGTATCGAGGAGACGCTGGCGCTGTCGAAGGAACTGAAAGCCCGCGGCATCGATGCGATCGATTGTTCTTCCGGCGGCGTGGGGGGCGACGGCAAACTGCCGCCAGTGCCGCGTGTTCCCGGGTTCCAGGCCGGTTATTCCAGCGAAATCCGGAGCGCCACGGGGCTGCCGACCGTGGCGGTGGGCATGATTCGCGAGCCGCAGCATGCCGAGGATCTGCTGCAGCAGGGGCATGCCGACTTCATCGCCCTTGCCCGCGGCCTGATGGATAACCCGAACTGGCCGCTGCATGCGGCGCGCGAACTCGGTGTGTCTGACCCGCTGGCGCTGGTGCATCCGCGCGAGGCGCAGCGGCTGCGCCAGCTCGAACACCATGCCCGCGACTATCCGCCGGGCAGTGCCATCGACATTCCCTACGGCACCGAAGAGCGCGGCGTCTATTCCTGGGAGGAAGGAATCGCCCGCCGCGGTTAGCGCGCCAGCGCTGCGTTAACGCCCCCGGCGTGCAATGAAGTCGAGCGTGGTTTTTGCGGTGAGGTCGGGATCGGTGCCTGCGGCGTGGTAGCCGTCGATCGGCAGGATCGCCAGTTCCGAATCGGGGATGGTTTTCTGCCAGCCTTCAAACACAGCTTTGCCGCGGCGTGCGGTGTCGGTGCCGATGACCAGCGTCGGCGCCTTGATTTTCTTGATGTTCTCGCGGATATCGATTGCCCCGACCCAGCGCATATACGCGTGGATGGTCGACAGCGGCGTGCGTCCCATCATGTCCGACCACCAGTCGATGCCGGCATCCGGCATCTTGCTGCCCATGCGCTCGCGCTGCGTGCGTTTGGCCCAGGCGCGCACGCTGGTGCGTTCCATCTCTTCCACCCAGCCCGCGGCATTCGGCGGCGTTACCGGCGAACAGGACACGGTGACGGTCTTGACCAGTTCCGGTCGTGCAGCGGCCAGTGCCAGCACGCTGATGCCGCCACTTTTGCCGCCGACGATATGCACCGGGCCGCCATTGCAGGTCTGGCGGATGATTTCGCTCAGGTCATCGATGTAGCGGTCGTTGCTCAGCGGGTAATCCCTGGGCACCGGCGTCGACAGCCCGAAACCGCGTTGATCGATGCGCAGCATGCGGTAGCGGCGCGAGAAATGCGGAACCCACGCCCGCCAGGCTTCGGTGCATTCGGTGAAGCCGTGCACGAACAGCACGGTTTCGGGTTTGGTCCAGCCGTCGGTATGGTCGTCGACAACGTAGTGCAGACGGCAGTCGGGGAGGTCGAGGTAGGGCATGGCGGTTTTCCTTTTGCTTGCGCTTACTGTTTGATGTTGTTGTCCTTGACGATCTTCGCCCACTTGCGGATGTCGGCGCGGATGATCGCGTCGAATTCCACCGGGGAATTGCCCGCGGCTGTGGCGCCTTCGCTGAGGAGGACCTGGGTGAATTCCGCAGTCCGCGTAATCGCGACGATTTCGCGGTTGAGGCGGTCGATCACCGGTTTCGGTGTTCCTGCCGGCGCAAGGATGCCGTTCCAGCCGCGCGCCTCGTAACCCGGCAGTACATCGGCGATGGGCGGCACGTCGGGCAGCACCGCCAGGCGCGTTTTCGCGCCGACGCCCAGTGCACGCACGCGGCCGGCCTTGACCTGCTGGGCGGCGGTCCCGGCGGAGCCGATCAGATAAAAATCGATTTCACCGGAAATGGTGGCGGTCAGCGCCTGCGGCGACCCCTTGTAGGCGACCTGGGTGAAGCGGATGCCTGCCATCGACCGCAGCAGTTCGGCGGCGAGCGAGCCCATGCTGCCGGCACCAACCGAGCCGTGATTGAGTTGTCCCGGCCTGGCTTTCGCCAGATCCAGCAGGTCCTTGACCGATTTAGCCGGCGAGGCGTTGCCGACGATCAGCACCGGCGACACGGCGCTGACCATGGTGATCGGCGCGAAGGCGTTGGCGGTATCGAAGGGAATGTCGGGAAACAGGGCAGGGTTCACCGGATGCGACGGAAACACCATCAGCAGCGTGTAACCGTCGGGCGCGGATTTCGCAACGATCGAACTGCCAAGTACGCCGCTGGCGCCGGGGCGGTTGTCGATCACCACCTGCTGGCCGAGGGCTTCGGTCAGTTTCGGCGCGATGGTTCGGCCGATGATGTCGGTGATACCGCCGGCGCCGCTGGGGATGATCATCCGTACGGGACGGTTCGGATAGTTGTCCGCGCCGGTGGCGGAAACGGCAAACATGCCGAGCCATACAACGAGCAGCAGTGTGGAATATGTTTTCATGATGTGGCCTTTCAAGTCCTGCAGATGCGCAAAAGTATAAGGGCTCGATCACGATCGCGCAGTCAGAAATCCGGATTACGGCCGGGAATTGGAGTCCACATGATCGCAGAAGAATGCGCTGTCGCCGCAGGCACGCAGTAAAATACGCCCCTGATTTCTGGAGGACTTAATGGCATTTGCCGAGATTGATGGCATCCGCACGCAATACGAGGTCGCTGGAGAGGGGCCGCCGCTGCTGATGCTGGCGCCGGCCGGTTTTGATTCGTCGATTTCACGCTGGCGGCTGAACGGCGTCTGGAAGGACATGCAGCCGCTGGATACGCTGCGCAGGGATTTCACGCTGATCGCCTATGATCGCCGCGAAGCCGGCGAATCGGGCGGCCGCATCGAGCCGCTGAACTGGGCGGCCTACGCGCGGCATGCAGTGGCGCTGCTGGATCACTTGAAGATCGACCGGGCGTTTGTGATCGGCGGCTGTATGGGCGTATCGGTTGCGCTGGCCATCGGTGCGCGTTATCCGCAGCGTGTACGCGGACTGCTGCTGCACTGGCCGGTGGGCGGATACCGCTGGATGATCAAGGCGCGCAGCAATTTCGACCGGCATCTCGATTACCTGAAGACGCACGGATTTGCCGCCGTTGCGGAACGCGCGAAACGGTCGGGACTGTTCTGGAATGATCCCGAGGCCGGGCCGTGGTCGGCGCCGATCAAGCATGATGCCGCCTTTGCCGCGCGTTACCTGCAGCAGGATGTCGAGGCCTACCGCGCGCTGATCGCGCAGTCGCGTGACAACCTGTTCAGCGACACCATGCCCTCCGGTGCCAGCGGTGAAGAGCTGCTCGCCATGCAACTGCCGGCCTTCATCATGTCCGGCGATGATGCGTCGCATTCCGCGTCGTCGGCGCAGGCGTTGCGTGAACTGTTGCCGAATGCGCGGCTCTCATCCCTGATGCCGCCGGCGCAGAATGCCGCATCCGTTGCTGCATGGATCCGGGAATGCAAGGCGCAGGTTCACTAAAACGCAATTTAATCAATTAGTTAAGGAATTCCGGGATCTCGCAGTCAGTGATCGGGTCCATGCGGCCGTGACCGCCGGTTCCGGCTGTCGCAATGCGGCGTGGCGCAGCTGCAGCGGATTGCCTACCATGACCCCACAACAATTTTTATACAGAGGAGCAACACCATGATGCTGAAACTCAAACAGACCGCCGGGGTGCTGGCGGCCGCACTGCTGGGTGCCGTGACCACGGCCGCTTCGGCTGCCGACCCGGTCAAAGACTATCCCAACAAGCCGGTGCGCATGATCGGACCGTTCACGCCGGGTGCCGGCACTGATACCACCGCGCGCATGATCGCCAAACATCTCAGTGACCAGTGGAACCAGCAAGTGGTGGTCGACAACCGCACCGGCGCTGCCGGTGCGATCGGCGTTGATCTCACTGCCAAGGCTGTTCCCGACGGTTACACGATCTGCCTGATCTCGGCGTCGATGCACGTCAACTCGGCGACCAACCCCAACCTGCCCTATGACCTGACCAAGGACCTCCAGGGTATTTCCCAAGCAACCTCGCTGTTCTACGCGGTTTACCTCAATCCTTCGGTGCCGGCGAAAAACGTCAATGAACTGATCGCCTATGCCAAGGCCAATCCGGGAAAGCTGAATTACAGCTCGTCGGGTACCGGCGGCCTGCAGCATCTGGCCGGTGAACTGTTCGATTACATGGCCAAGACCAAGATGACCCACGTTCCGTTCAAGGGTACGGCTGCCGGCGTCGTCGCCAACCTTAGCGGTGAAGTGCAGGTCGGCTTCGGTACGCTGTTCGGCGTGCGTCCGCACATGCAGACCAACCGCCTGCGCGTGATCGCGATTACTGCGAGCAAGCGTTCCCCCGCCGTGCCGGATATTCCGACTGTTGCCGAGAGCGGCATCCCCGGCTACAACGTTGATCAGATGTACGGAATCATCGGCAGCGCCAAGATTCCGAAACCCATCGTCAACAAGATCAATGCCGGCATCATTGTCGCGCTGAAGGATCCCGAAACGATCAAGAAGCTCAATGCCGACGGCTCGACCCCGGTCGGTTCGACGCCCGAGGCTTATACCGCAACGATCCGTGCCGAAGTGGATAAGTGGCGCAAGCTGGCCAAGGCGGCGAAGCTTGAACTGCACTTCTGATTGCAATTCAGATTTGTTCGGTCAGCAGAACATTCATGCCGCGCAGCTTTTGTTGCGCGGCATTTTTAACGGAGATTCAAAATGAGTGAAGGTATTGTTGCGGGCAAGGTGGTGGTGGTGACGGGCGCCGGACGCGGCATCGGGCGCGAGATCGCGCTGATGATGGCGAAAGAGGGTGCGAAGGTCGTCGTCAACGACATCGGAGCGTCGCTCGCGGGCGAAGGCACCGACCAGACGCCGGCTGAGGAGGTGGTTCAGCTGATCAAGAAAAACGGCGGCGAGGCGGTTGCCAGTTATGACAGCGTGGCTGACTTCGACGCGGCCGGGCGCATCGTGCAAAAAGCCGTTGACACTTTCGGTCGTGTCGATTGCGTAGTCAACAATGCCGGCATCCTGCGTGACGTGATTTTCCACAAGATGACCTTCGAAGACTGGGACTCGGTGATGAAGGTGATCAGCTACGGCGCCTTCAACATGAGCCGTGCCGCGGCAACGCATTTCCGCAACCAGAACGGCGGCAGCTTCGTACACATGATTTCCAACTCCGGCCTTGCAGGGAATGTGGGGCAGGCCAATTACGGCGCGGCCAAGGCGAGCATGGTGATGCTGTCCAAACACATTGCGCTCGACATGCAGCGCTTCAACGTGCGCTCGAACTGCATTGCGCCTTCGGCGTGGACGCGCATGACCGGTTCGATTCCTTCGAATACGCCGGACAAGGCGGCGCGCGTCGCCCAGCGCCAGATGGTCACCCCGGACAAGAATGCGCCGCTGGCGGTATTCCTCGCCAGCGATGCGGCGAAGGACGTCAACGGCCAGATCTTCTATACGCGCATGAACGAAATCTTCCTGATGAGCCAGTCGCGGCCGATTCGCGGCATGCAGCGCAGCGACGGCTGGACGCCGCAGGCGATTGCGGAGATTGCGCTGCCGGCGTTCAAGCCGGATTTTTATCCGCTGTCGCGGAATCAGGATGTGTTCAGCTGGGATCCGGTGTAACGGATCTGCTGTAGCGGCTGCCGTTCACCATCGGCTTATCGAAGGCTGAACGAATCGGAACGGCAGCGCTGTATTGACCGCCCGGCGTGCACCACGGCGCACTGTCGGGCGCTCTGATGCACTGAATTGGTGCTGCCTTTTGGTGACTCGGCATCTGCGGTGTTAAGCAATAAATAATTGTTTTTAAACAATATTTAATGATATCCCGGTAATATTCGCGCCGTGGTACGCGTCTTGCATCCAATCTTGTATACCGCCTGAAATGCGGGTGACCAAGAAAGGGATGCCAGATGAACCGTCGTGAACTTCTCAAATCTGCCGGTGCCGTTGCTGCAGGTGCAGCGATGTTGCCTTTTCTGAAAACCAATGCCTGGGCTCAATCGACAGGCACCGTTGTCGTGCTGATCGGCAATACGATCAACAGCCTCGACATTCACCGGCCCGGCACCAACCGGCCGAGTTATCAGGTGGCGGTCAATGTCTATGACCGGCTGGTGACATTCGGCACCAAAAAATTGCCGGACGGTTCGCTGTCTTATGACTACGACAAGGTCGAGCCCGAACTTGCAGAGAGCTGGCAGCTGTCTTCGGATCGCAAGGCGATCCTGTTCAAGATCAAAGCCAATGCCACGTTCTGGGACGGCACGCCCGTTACCGCAGAAGACGTCAAATGGTCTTTTGATCGCGCTCTGGCACTGGGCGGTTTCCCGAAGGTGCAGATGGGTGCCGGCGGCTTTGTCGATCCTTCGCAGTTTGTTGTCGTCGATTCGAAAAACTTCCGTATTGATCTGAAACAGCCGTCAAAGCTGGCCTTGCCCAATCTTGGCGTGCCGGTAGCGGTGATCATCAATTCCAAAGTGGCCAAGGCGAATGCCACCGAAAAGGATCCCTGGGCTGCCGAGTATTTGCATCGCACCCCCGCCGGCAGTGGCGCGTTCAAGGTCGAGCGCTGGGATGCCGGTCAGCAGTTGGTCTATGTGCGCAATGACAAATGGGTCGGCGGTCCGCTGCCGGCAGTACAGCGCGTAATCATCCGTGAAGTGCCGGCCACTGCAACACGTCGTGCGATGGTTGAGCGCGGCGATGCGCATCTGTCCTTCCAGATTCCCAACAAGGATGCGCAGGAACTGGCTGCAGCGAAAAAGGTCAAGGTCACCGGTTCGCCGATAGACAACTGCCTGTATGTCGCCTGCCTCAATTACAACTTCGAACCGTTCAAGGACCAGAAGGTGCGTCAGGCAGTGGCCTACGCCATTCCCTACGATCAGATCTTCAAGCAGGCGGCCTATGGCCGCGGTGTGCCGATGTGGGGCGGCAAATCGCCGAAACCCGCTACTGCCGCATGGCCGCAGAAATTCCCCTATGACACGGACCTGAAAAAAGCCAAGGCCCTGCTGGCGCAGACCAAATACAAGGACGGCTTCGAAGTGCCGCTGTCCTATGACCTGGGTGAAGCCGATTGGGGTGAACCCGCCGCGCTGCTGATCCAGGAAAGCCTGGGCAAGATCGGCATCAAGGTCAAGCTCGACAAGGTGCCGGGTGCCAACTGGCGCACGGTCGCGCTGGTCGACAAAAAACTGCCGTTCCTGCTGGAGAACTTCGGCGGCTGGCTGAACACGGCGGACTATTACTTCTACTGGGCGTACATCAAGGGCAATCTGTTCAATGCCTCGAACTACGACGATCCTGTGGTCAAGAAGCTGGTCGACGAAACCCTGCACATGGACAAGTCGGACAAGACCTACGATGCCAAGATCAAGCAGCTGATCCAGAAGGCCTTCGACGACGTGCCGCGCATTCCGCTGTGGCAGCCGACGCTGGAGTCCGCGATGTCACCGAAGCTCGAAGGTTACGAGTTCTGGTTCCATCGTCAGGTCGACGCGCGTTCGTTCAAGGTCTGAGCGGACGGGGGCATGGGTCAACTGGCCATCATTTTTGCACGCGTTCTGCAGGCGGTCCCGACGCTGATCGGGATCATCATCGTCACCTTCCTGCTGACGCGCGCACTGCCGGGTGACCCTGCGGCCTATTTCGCCGGCGCTGCCGCAACACCGGAGTCGATTGCCGAGATCCGCGCCAATCTCGGTCTCGATCAGCCGCTGCCGGTGCAGTTCCTGAAATATGTACAGGACCTCGGCACCGGCAACCTCGGCCAGTCGGTGTCCACCGGGCAGCCGGTGGCGACTGAACTGCTGCGCCGTCTGCCGGCGTCGCTGGAGCTGACATTGACGGCGCTGCTGCTTTCGGTGGCAGTGGCGATCCCGCTGGGCGTGCTCGCCGCCGTGCGCCAGGACACCTGGATCGATCAGCTGTGCCGGTTCGTGGTGACCGCCGGTGTCAGCCTGCCGACCTTTTTTACCGGGCTGTTGCTGGTCTATGTGTTTTATTTTCTGCTCGGCGTGGCACCGGCGCCGCTCGGTCGTCTTGATCTGATGCATGTCACCCCGCCGCAGGTCACCGGTTTTCTGGTCTTCGACAGCCTGATTGCGCGTGAATGGAGCACCGCATGGTCGGCTGCCAAGCAATTACTGCTGCCGTCAATCACGCTGGCACTGTTCACGCTGGCGCCGATCGCACGCATGACCCGCGCCTCGATGCTGCAGGCGCTGTCCTCCGAATACCTGCGCACCGCGCGCGCCGCCGGGCTGGCGCGCGGACGGGTGCTGATGGTCTATGCCTTCCGCAACGCGCTGCTGCCGGTGGTGACCACGCTGGGCATGGTGTTCTCGTTCACGCTGGGCGCCAATGTGCTGGTCGAAAAAGTCTTCGCCTGGCCCGGCATCGGTTCCTTTGCCATCGAGGCATTGGTTGTTTCGGATTACGCCGCGGTGCAGGGCTTTGTGCTGTCGATGGCCGTTCTGTTTGTCGTGCTCAATCTGTTTATCGACACGCTGTACACGCTGATCGATCCGCGCGTGCAGGTCGACGGCTGAGGAATGAAAAATCATGAATGATGCCGTTATGACCTCGCCGATCGCTGCTGCCGCGCCGCGCACATCGGCTTGGAGCCGGGGCTTCGCCCATTTCCGTTATGTGATGACGTCCAATCCCGTCACCTTCCTCGCTTTCGTGATGCTGGCCGCGATGATCGCGGTTGCAGTGTTCGGCCCCTCGCTGGTGCCGCACGACCCGCTCGCCACCGCAGCCGACAAGGCACTCAAGCCGCCAACCTGGCAACACTGGTTTGGCACAGACCAGCTGGGCCGCGACGTGTTTTCCCGCGTCGTTGTCGCCACAAGGCTTGATCTGCTGATCTCGGTATCCGCGGTGGCGCTTTCGTTTGTCTGCGGGGCTTTGATGGGCGCCTGCGCTGGCTACTGGGGCGGCTGGTTCGACAAGCTTTCCGGCCGGATGCTCGATACGATCATGGCCTTTCCGCTGTTCGTGCTGGCGATGGGGATCGTCGCCGCTGCCGGCAACACCATCCAGAACATCGTCATTGCCACCGCGATCATCAACCTGCCGTTTTATGCGCGGGTGGCGCGCGCCGAAGTGTCGATCCGCCGTAATGCCGGTTATGTGCAGGCAGCGCGGCTCTCCGGCAATTCCGAGCTGCGTATCCTCATCGCGAAGATTCTGCCGAACACCCTGCCGCCGATGATGGTGCAGTTGTCGCTAAACATGGGCTGGGCCATTCTCAATGCCGCGGGCCTGTCTTTTATCGGTCTCGGCGTGCGTCCGCCGACGGCGGAGTGGGGCATCATGGTTGCTGAAGGCGCCAACTACATTGTCTCGGGTGAATGGTGGCTGGCGCTGTTCCCCGGTGCGGCGCTGATGCTCGCAGTATTCACTTTCAACCTGCTCGGCGACGGTCTGCGCGACCTCGTGGATCCGCAGAGGCGCACATGAGCATCCATCTGCACAATCCACCGCTGCTTGCCGTTCGCGATCTCTGCGTCGAGTTCGCCACGCGCAAGGGACCGGTCACTGCCGTGCGTTCGGTCAATCTGCAGGTCGCCAAGGGCGAAACCCTGGGCATTGTCGGTGAATCCGGTTCCGGAAAATCGGTGACCTCCTATGCGGTAATGCGCATCCTCGACCGCGCCGGTCGCATCGTTTCGGGCGGTATCGAATTCGGCGGCATGCAGTTGCACGACGCATCCGAAGACATGATGAGCGACCTGCGGGGCCGCGAAATCTCGATGATTTTCCAGAATCCGCGCGCTGCGCTGAATCCGATCCGTACTGTCGGCAAACAGATTGAAGACGTGCTGATCCGCCATGCACAGGCCACGCACGAACAGGCCAAAGCCAAGGCCATTGAGGCGCTGGAGCGTGTTCGCATCCGTGATGCGGCGCGCCGTTACCATGCCTATCCTTTCGAACTCTCCGGCGGCATGTGCCAGCGCGTGGTCATTGCCATTGCGCTGGCCTGCAAACCGCAGTTGCTGATTGCCGATGAACCGACCACCGGACTGGATGTCACCACGCAGAAGGCGGTGATGGAGCTGGTACGCGAACTGACTCGCTCCGAAGGCATGTCGACGCTGCTGATCACCCATGACCTCGGCCTTGCCGGTGAATATTGCGACCGCATCGTTGTCATGGAAAAAGGCGAAGTGGTCGAGCAGCAGGACACCGCGAACCTGTTCACCGCACCGGCGCACCCGTATACGCGCCGGCTGATCCGCTCAACGCCGCATGCCGCGGCAACCATCCGCGACCTCATGCCGGATGACCAGCGCCTGCCGCTGCCACCGACGATGATTGTTTCGGCTGAACCGCTACTCGAAGTGAAGAATCTGGTCAAACAATTCGATGCGCCGGGTGGCGTGCTGCAACGGATCAAAAACCGCGGCAAAAAAGAAGCCGGTTACCGTGCGGTTGATAACGTCAGCTTCAGCATCGCCCGCGGCGAAAGCGTCGGTCTGGTCGGTGAATCCGGCTGCGGCAAATCGACGACCTCGGCGATGGTGATGCGGCTGCTCGATGCCACCGCCGGTAGCATTCGCTTCAAGGGGCAGGAATTGACGGCAGTGACCGCCGCCGCGTTTGCGCGCTCACCGCAGCGTAGCGAACTGCAGATGGTGTTCCAGGATCCGCACGAAAGCCTCAACCCGCGTGCCACGGCCGCGCAATCGATTGCCGATCCGCTGCTGCGCCTGGAGGGCATGACCAACAATGCCGAAATCCGCGCCCGCGTCGAAGCACTGGCGACCCAGGTCGGTCTCCAGCATGAACTGCTGGACCGCTTGCCGCACCAGCTGTCGGGCGGGCAGAAGGCGCGTGTCGGTATTGCCCGGGCCATTTCCACCAAGCCCGAACTGCTGATTCTGGATGAGCCGACCGCCGCGCTGGACGTGTCGGTACAGGCACGCGTCCTCGAGCTTTTGCAGCAGATTCAAAAAGAGCAGCAGTTTGCCACCCTCTTTATCTCACACGACCTAGCCGTGGTCGATCTGCTGTCGGATCGCATAGCGGTGATGCAGCACGGCAAGATTGTGGAGCAAGGGCCAAAGGATCAGATTCTTCGTAATCCGCAGCAGGAGTACACCAAGCGATTGAT
>JAURHM010000101.1 GCA_030833315.1 Burkholderiales bacterium | reverse complement strand
TGCCTTTACGTTTTTTGTAGTCGACAGGGATACCGTTTTTGTCGGCGTAGGCGAGCAGCTTCTCGCGCGACAGCAGGTCCCATTCGCGCCAAGGCGCGATGATCTTGACGTCGGGCATCAGTGCATAGGCGCCAAGCTCGAAGCGCACCTGGTCGTTACCTTTGCCGGTGGCGCCGTGCGACACCGCGTCGGCACCGGTCTTGCGGGCGATCTCGACCATGCGCTTGGCGATCAGCGGACGCGCAATCGAGGTGCCGAGCAGGTACTCGCCTTCGTACACCGCGTTGGCGCGGAACATCGGGAACACGAAGTCGCGTACGAATTCTTCACGCAGGTCTTCGATGAAGATCTGCTTGACGCCCATCAGCTTCGCTTTTTTGCGTGCCGGCGAGACTTCTTCGCCCTGACCGATGTCAGCGGTGAAGGTGATCACTTCACAGCCATAGACGTCCTGCAGCCATTTGAGAATGACGGAGGTATCGAGGCCGCCGGAGTAGGCAAGAACTACCTTATTGATTTTTTTGGACTTTTTCATGATTTTCAGGGTTGCGGAAATTAAGTGTTTTCGACTTTGTCGAGCAGCAGGTATTCCATCAGCGCTTTTTGCGCGTGGAGGCGATTCTCCGCTTCGTCCCACACCACGCTGTGCGGGCCGTCGATGACTTCAGCGGTGACTTCCTCGCCGCGGTGCGCGGGCAGGCAGTGCATGAACAGAGAATTCTTGCCGGCAGCGCGCATCATGTCGGCATCGACGCACCAGTCTTCGAAGTCGCGTTTGCGTTCTTCGTTCTCGGCTTCAAAACCCATGCTGGTCCACACGTCGGTGGTCACCAGATCGGCGCCTTTGACGGCGTCCATCGGGTCCTTGAACTCTTCGTAATGGTCGGTGCCGTAGAGGCCAGCGCGCTCGGGCTCGACTTCATAACCCGGCGGCGTCGAGACGTGCACGTTGAAGCCGAGCACTTCAGCGGCCTGTAGCCAGGTGTTGCAGACGTTGTTGGAATCACCGATCCACGCCACGGTCTTGCCGCGGATCGAACCGCGATGCTCGATGAAGGTGAAGATGTCGGCGAGGATCTGGCAGGGGTGATATTCGTTGGTCAGGCCGTTGATCACCGGCACCCGCGAGTGGTCTGCGAAGCGTTCGATGATCTCCTGCTCGAATGTACGGATCATCACGATGTCGACCATGCGCGTGATCACGCGGGCGACGTCCTCGATAGGCTCCCCGCGGCTCAGTTGTGTCTGGCTCGAGGTGAGATTGATCACCGTGCCGCCCATCTGCAGCATGCCGGCTTCGAAAGAGACGCGCGTCCGCGTTGAATTCTTTTCGAAAATCATCGCCAGTGTGCGGTCGTGCAGCGGCAGGTAGGGTTCGTAGCGCTTGAAGCGCTCCTTGATCCAGCGCGCGCGTGCGAACAGGTGATCGTATTCATCGGCGGTGAAATCGTTGAACTGTAAATAGTGGCGCAGTTGCATGGTGTCTCGCGGCGCGACGGGCCCGCCGTGGGTTCAGGCGGTCGCCGGGGCAGTATTCATCAGGAATGAACGGATCATCGGCGCCAGTTCGTTGGTCAACTGGTCGGCTTCGGACGCCGACATCACCAGCGGGGGTACCAGACGCACGACGTTGTCGGCGGTGACGTTGATCAGCAGACCGGCTTCAAGCGCGGTTTTCACCAGATCGCCACAGGGGCGGTCGAGTTCGATGCCGATCATCATGCCTTTGCCACGGATTTCCCGTAAACCCGGCGTCTCGGCCAGTGCACGTTGCAGATTGGCGCGGATGCGGGAGCCGATCTCGTCTGCGTTTTTGCAGAGGCCTTCAGATTCGATGATGTCGAGAGTGGCGAGCGCCGCCGTGCAGGCCAGAGGGTTGCCGCCGAAGGTGGAGCCGTGGCTGCCCGGCTGGAACAGCGTGGCAGCTTCGCCACGGGCCACAGAGGCACCGATCGGCACACCGCCGCCGAGCCCCTTGGCGAGCGACATCACATCGGGAATCACGCCGTAATGCTGGAAGGCGAACATCTTCCCGGTACGCGCCATGCCGGTTTGTACTTCATCGAGCATCAGCAGCCAGCCATGGGCGTCGCAGATTTCACGAAGGCCCTTCAGGTATCCGTCGCCGCAAACGCTGACGCCACCTTCGCCCTGCACCAGTTCCGCCAGTATGGCAACGACGTTGCGGTTGGAATCGGCGACACGGCGCACGGCCTCAAGATCATTGAAAGGCACACGGACGAATCCGGTCATCAGCGGCTCGAAGCCCGCCTGAACCTTGCGGCTGCCGGTGGCCGACAGCGTTGCCATGGTGCGGCCGTGGAAAGATTTTTCGAGAACCACCACTGCGGGATTCTCGACGCCTTTCTTATGGCCGTAGTAGCGCGCGAGCTTGATCGCTGCTTCGTTGGCTTCCGCGCCGGAATTGCAGAAAAAAACCTTGTCCATGCCGGAGGCCGCAACAATACGGTCGGCGAGTTTTTCCTGCGCCGCAATCTGGTAGATGTTGGAGGTGTGGATCAGCTTGCCGATCTGTTCGCGCAGCGCTGCTACCAGTTTCGGGTGGCTGTGGCCGACCGCGTTGACGGCCACGCCCGCGAGTGCGTCCAGGTAGCGTTTGCCCTGCGTGTCCCACAGCCAGACACCCTCACCGCGCTCGAAGGCGACGGGCAGGCGGCCGTAGGTGTTCATGACGTGTGACATGGTCCGTCGACCTCCACAAAAAAACACGGCGGCCTGTTGCCGCCGGGACAGCTATTTTCGTTCAACCACGATTTGCTTTGCAAGCTTAATTTCCCTCTGTTCCAAGAGGGAAAACCGGTCCGGTCTGCTAGACTCAACGGCTTCAAAATACAGCTACAAAACCAGTTCAAAATACAGGGGTCGGCAGCATGTTCGAAGGCGCGCCGGAAATCGTGATCCAGGGTATTACCGAAAGCGGGGAAACCTTTCGTCCCAGCG
>JAURHM010000104.1 GCA_030833315.1 Burkholderiales bacterium | reverse complement strand
TACCTCTATCGCCTGCTAAACAACCGCGTCTATCGCGGTGAAGCCGTGCACAAGGGCACCACCTATCCCGGTGAGCACGAGGCCATTATCGACGCGCGGCTTTGGGAGCAGGTCCATGACATCATGGGCGAGAGCCCCCGAAAACGGGCCAACAACAGCCGGACGCAAACGCCTGCGCTGCTCAAAGGATTGCTCTTCACCGCCACAGGGGCTGCGATGACCCCATCCAGTACCAAGAAGGGTACCCGCAGATATAGGTACTACGTGTCGATGGACCTTCTGAAGAACCGGGAGACACCTGAGGATGGCATCCCGAGACGTTTGCCCGCCGACACCGCTGAGGCAGCCGTCATCACGGAAATCCGCCGTGTCCTGCGCACGCCAGAAACCACGGCACAGGTCATTGCTGCACTGGACCGCGAGGATATCCCCGAGGCAGAGGCCATCGAGGCGCTCCAGCAGTTTCCCAAGCTTTGGGATCAGCTCTTTCCGGGCGAACAGGCCCGCATCATTCAGTTGCTCGTCCGGCGCGTCACAGTGACCGCTGAAGGCCGCGTCATTGACCTGCGCACCGATGGGATAGCCGGTGTCATGCGGGAGATGATGACCCCACGCCAGCTTGAGGCCGCGGAATATTGGCCGCGCCCGACACCATCCAAGTGTTCGTCCCCATCAAGCTGCGTAAGAAAAACGGGCGGCCTGAAATCTTGCCGCCAGCGGATTACCCTCCGAGCGAGGATCAGACCCAAGATCCGCATATCCTGCGCGCCATCGGCCGCGCATGGGGGTGGCGGCAGCGCATGGAGGCCGGTGAGTTCAGCACCGTGCGGGATTTGGCCATCGCCGTAAACCTCGCAGAGCGTCATGTCAGCAGGCAGTTGCGGTTGGCGTACCTCGCGCCTGACGTCTTGAAACGGCTGGTGTTTCGGCGGGAGGTATCTGCCGTGACGGTGATGCAGTTGACAGAATGCGTGGCGTTGCCATGGCCGGATCAGGCCGGCGTGGTTTTTGAACTCCAAAGTTGACTTCGTCGCTCAGCAACAGGGTGTAGCCATAAATTTACAGCTTGTGCGCCAACCACCACAGGGGTGTTGGTTCAATTGTCTTAGTCACATGAATCTGGCGCAGTCGATCAAGTAGCTTCCTTTTTAAATCACCTTGCGCTGAGTGAAAGGGACTGGTGAGAGCAACAATATCTGACGAGGGCTCTCTGAACTCGGCAGTCCAACTTGCCAAGTTAAACAAGATCGGCACAAAAGCGATACCAGCTTCGGATAGGAAGTAGAGTTTCTTCTGTGCATGTTCGTCTGATTTTTCAACATGCAATAGGTTCAGCTGCACCATATATTTTAGGCGTGACGTAAGCGACGCAGCGGAAATGCCTTCGCGATTTTTTTTTAATATTTCGTTGAAACTACGCCGATCAAACAACGCTATGTCACGAAGGATAATTGGTATCCACTTGTCAACAAGTAGATGCGCGGCAAGCCCTATTGGGCACATGTCCTTTTCGACGATGTTAAAGTTCAGCATAACAGCCCCCAAAACCACTCTGACATACAGACTAGACTGTCCATGCGCGCCATGTCAACCTCCGTTAAGACACGATGAATCCCAACAGAACCGGAGGCTTTCGGATGTCCACTCCCAAATTTTTCACGATCACCGCAGCTACTTGCCCTGCAGCAAGCAGATCTGGCGCTTTGAACGAATTGGCCAACTTCGCTCAGGACTGCCGACAAAATGGCGCAGTTCGCGTCACATATGGCAGCGTGATCTCAGGCCGCTATCCCGGGGCTTTGATATTTGTGCAATTCTTTGAGGACCTGCGAGGATTTGAGAGCGTTATGAACATGATCCCGCAGTCCTCCGCCTATTCGCGTATGGTCAACGATCATTCTGTAGCGCCCTTTGCTCGAAATGTATTTCGGGGGAAACCGATCGAGTTCGAGCCAAAGCTTGAACCCACGCCAAGGTATCTCATGCTAACGAGAGCTCATCGGCGGTCGTTGGAAGAGGCCGCGATGTTGGAAATGCTAAACAAGACAGCGCCAGTGTTCAAATCCGCCGGCGCACAAACCATGCGCATGGGCCAAATGATCACCGGCTCGGATCTAGGGACATACATGCTGGGTGTGACTTATCCTGACATGTCGGCGATTGAGAGAACCTACGATGCTTTGGCTAACAGCCCTGAGTATGGGCAGCTGATGAACGGTCTCGAAGTCGACATGCGTTCAATCACTAAGATTGCTGGCATTCTATAAACATAATCAAACCTCGCCGACAGGAGGACAGCCGCATGCTTTACTTAGAAAGGAAAGAATAATGCCGATAGAAGTGAAAAGTTTTGC
>JAURHM010000043.1 GCA_030833315.1 Burkholderiales bacterium | reverse complement strand
TCTGAAGACTCAGGCGCCGTTCTGGAAAAAGGAAATCACGCCGCAGGGTGCACGCTGGGTGGATGCGCGGGTTACTGACAGTCGCGCTGCTGAGCGATGGGGCCCTGTTGAAAAAAGCTGAGTCTACCGCCCCTCAATCACCACATACATGGTGTCGCCGTCATCGCCTTCGATGAATGCTGGCCATCCTGCCGCAATGGCGAGTGTTTTGGTTTCGTTACGGAAAATATCGATGGTTACCACGCAGCTTCCCCTGGAGCTCGGCGCGCAAATACGAAGAAGCTATAACACTGTCTGAAGATTTGGTGACAGTTGCGGTAATGCCTTCAGGTTAGAGGTTTACCGTGGCACCGGTTTTGATGGAATTGATCACGGCCTCAAATGACGCGATCGTGTTGACCATCTCTTCCGTTGTGATCGGGTAAGGGGCAACACCCGCGACCGCATCGGCAAAGGCGTCAATCTCGGCGCGGATCGAGTCAATCTTCGGAAAATCCTTGACCTCGGTCTTGCCGCCCTTCAAGCGGATAATTGTGCGTGTTTCGTCCAGTGCCTCGACCGAACCTTCGTCGCCGAAGACATGGATGCGGAAATACAGCGGTGATGCACGTACTGCACCCAGAAAACCACTGATGCCGTTTTTGAATTTGAACAGAACCGAAACCGTATCACGGGGATCGGCGCCTTCGCGGTGGGCGATGAACTGCGCGGTGATCTTTTCGGTCGGTCCGGCGATGTTGGCGAATGCGTCAAGAATGTGAATGCCGGTGCCGGTCATGCCTGCGCCTGGCGTTTCTGAAGGCAGATCACGCCAGGGTGCGAAAAACTTGCTGGAATGTTCGTTGGAGTAGTGCCCTTCAACATGCATGATGCGGCCCAGTGCGCCGCTGGCGATGACGCGGCGCATTTCTACGGCGGAGGGCCAAAAGCGCTTGTTCTGGCCGACGCCGATGGCTACGCCGGCGGTTTTGCATGCATCAACGGCGCGTTGTGCGTCGGCGCAGGTCAGCGACAGCGGTTTTTCGCAGAACACTGCCTTGCCTGCACGGGCAACCTGCACGACCTGGTCGGCATGCAGCGAATGGGGAGTGGCGAGGACGATGGCCTGCACCTCGGGGTCGGCCAAAGCTTCGTCCAGCGTGGCTGAAAGCCGGAAACCTTTGGATTTTGCGTAGTCGCAGGTGGCATCCAGTTCCTGGGTGACGCCGTGGACGAATTGCAGTTTTGTGCTCTTGCCCTGAACAGCGTCAGCGATGTTCTTGCCCCACCAGCCGAGTCCGACTATTGCTGCTTTGATCATGTCATTGCCAATATAAAAAGTGATTGAATCAGACGGTTTTCTGGTCACAAATGCGACAGGCGTAGTCTTCCAGCGTTGCACGGGTGACGCCGACCGCACCATGTTGGCGACGGTTGTATTCCTCGCTCTCCAGTTCAGTGCGGAAGGAATCGTTGAGGCGGTTAATCATGTTGAACATGCCTGTGATCAGGGAGATTTCCACGATCTCGGCATCCGAAAAATGTTTCTTCAGGTCATCCCAGACCTTGTTGTCGTGCTTTGCCGTGTTCAGTGTCATCGCTTCCGCCCAGGCCATTACCGCTTTCTCACGTTCGTTGAATAAAGGGCTTTCGCGGTACTTGTCGGCTTGCAGTGCATCGAACTCTTCGTCTTTCAGTCCCAGTGCTTGACCAAGCACGTAGTTGTGTTCCGTTCAATACTTGCATCCGTTTACTGTGGATGTTTTCAGTACTGCAAGGTTGCGCAGGCGTACGTCGGAAACTGCACCGGCATTGGGTTGACGGACTGCGGCGATAAAAGGCAGTGTCCAGCGAGCGAGATAGGGACTGTGCGCGAGGACGCGCATCAGGTTGGCGGTACGGCCCAGCATTTTGTTGGAGGCCTCAAAGAGTTCCTTGGCCGGGCCGGTCGCTTCTTCGTCGGTGATGCCGCGTATGCGTTGCGTCATGTTGCCTTCTCCTGGTGAAAGGGTTTCAGTCTGGATCGATGGGTGTCGTCGAGATGTAACGTCCGCGGTGGTAACCCAGTGCATCACGGTCGGCATGGCTGTAGAGCAGCACGTGTCCGATGAAAATCACATGGTCGCCGGAGTAGTGCCGTGCTTCGGTCCGACATTCGAAGTGTGCGGCAGTGCCTTCGAGCAGGGGCATGCCGTTGGAACTGTCGGTGCAGGCGACGCCTTCAAACTTGTTGGGGATCGGTTTCGAGAAGCGCTGCGACAGTGCAATCTGGTCGCGCGCCAGCACATTGATCGCGAAATGTGTGGCCTGCAGGAAATTCGGCAGGTTAGGTGAGCGTAGCGACAGGCTCCACAACACCAGGGGCGGAGACAGCGATACCGAACTGAAAGAGTTGGCCGTCAGTCCGATCGGTTCACCGCTGCTGGTGCGGGTGGTGACGATGGTGACGCCGGTGGCGAACTGGCCCAGGGCATTTCTGAAGTCGCGCGGATCGAAGTCCGGCGCATCCGGGGTATTGGATTCTGCGGCCATGGCTTAGAGGGTCGGCAGGTCAGCAGCAATGCCAAGCAGGGACTTGCCCGCCATGGTTGTCGCGATATCCCATGCCAGTGCGTAGTGGCTGTTGGCGGCATGGACATCGCGGAAGCAGCGTTGAATAACCTGTTGATTATAAAGGAATTCTCCGCCGCCGGCGCCAAAAAGCAGATCGACGCCCTCGGTACATAAATGTGCAGCGTAAGCGCCGTCTCGACGTAAACGGATCTTGTAGTCGCGTGCCGGCAGTTCATGTCGGGCGGCCATCGCCATGACTTCGCGGCAATTGCCGACGAGAGTGCGTTCTGCGGCGGCAATGGCGGCAGCGGCATGGCCCAACCGGGCCTGCGTCGTTGCGTAATCTGCCAGCAGCGTCGTTGAGTAAGCGGTAATACGGTGACGGGTGTCTTCCGTGAAGACTTCAATCGCGCCCTGTGCGATGCCCAGCGCTGCACCGGCAACCACATAGGGGAACATGTCGAACACGGGCAGTCGGTAAAGCGCAGCGGTTTCGCCGCCCGGTGCAACGCCACCTTTCATCTGTTCAACGGTCAGCGCGCGGTGCGCCGGTACAAACACTTCTTTGACTTCGACATCCTTGCTGCCGGTGCCGCGCAGTCCGGCGACATGCCAGGTATCGATGATTTTGTAGTCGGACTTCGGTACCAGAAACACGTGATACTCGGGCATTTCACCTTCAGCGCTGGAGACAATGCCGCCGAGCATGCACCAGTCGCAGGCGTCGATGCCGCTGGAAAACTTCCAGTGACCGGACAGGCGGTAGCCGTGGCCGTCACGCTCGGCATGTCCGGCTGGGAACATCAGGGCCGAGCCGACCAGCGCGTCCGCATTCGGGGCCCAGATTTCGTTCTGTGCATCCCTTGGCCACAGCGCAAGCATCCAGTGGTGGTTGGCGAGGTTGGCCAGCACCCAAGCGGTCGAGCCGCAGCCGCGACCGATGATCGCCGTCAGTTCAACGATGGTTTCGTAGGAAAGTTCGCTGCCGCCGACACGTTTGGGCTGCAGCATGCGAAAGAGGCCGCTGGCGTGCAGATCGTTTATGGTGTCGTCAGGGATGCGTCGCAATTCCTCGGCACGCGGCGCGCGCTCACGCAGAACCGGTACGAGTGCATGGGCACGGGCGACGAGGTCGGCGTGGCTGGGCTGCGTGGCAGGTGTCGTCATGCGGATCAGGATTCGACGTTGACGATGGCGTTGGTGGAAGCTGATTTGAAGATGGCTTCGAGAGCGGAAATATTCGCAATCATCTGCGACTGCGGTACCGGATAGGGTGCACGGCCTTCGGCGGCATCGGCAAAAGCTTCGAGATTGGCGAGGACGTTCGGCGCCGGTGCGTATTCCTTGCTTTCGCGAATTTCCGGCCCGCCGTTGGTACCTCGCAAGACTTTCGTGAAGGTCCAGCCGGTCGGTTTTTCCGGATGGGTCTTGTCACGCACCTCAACCCAGCCCTTGCTGCCGTAGACGGCAAAGCGGCCATCGAATGGCGTGGCTAGGATGGCGCTGATCAGCGCGTGGCCGCCATTCTTGAACGAGACCATGATTGCCAGCGTGTCACCATTGACCAGCTGGCTGCCCAGTTGCTTGACGCTGGCCAGCACGCGTTCGGCTTCGCCGAAAACGCCGACAGAAAGATCCAGCAGATGAATGCCGGTTGCGGTCATCGGACCTGCCGGGGCTTCCTTGCCGGAGAGCCGCCAGTTGTCGGCGGCGAGGGTGAGGAACTTGTCCTGGCTGAAATTGGCTTCGACTTGCAGCGGCGTGCCGATTTCACCGGACTTCACCACTTTCATCAGGTCGATGATCGGCGGCTCGAAGCGGCGCTCGTGGCCAACGGCCAGTGCTACCTTATTGTCGTTGACGGCCTTGATCGCGCGCAGCACGTCGGCACGGGTCATTGACAGCGGTTTTTCGCAGAACACGTGCTTGCCGGCGTTGGCAGCGGCAACGATCTGGTCGGTGTGCTGGGTGTGGGGCGTGCACAGCACCACGGCCTGGATCGACGGGTCCTTCAGCACGGCGTTGAAGTCGGTGACGACATTCACACTGTGTTGTTTGGCGAAATCGGCAATGGATGCGGGGTTGACTTCAACAACCGTGTTGACGGTGATTTTCTTGCTGGTCTTGAGCAGAGGGACAATGATCTTGCCCCACCAGCCCATACCGACGACTGCGACATTCAGCACTGCGTGCTCCTTGTTCCCGTTTACGTGTGTTGTTTACTTGCCGAGGGCGGCGTTGACCTTTGGCATGACCTTTTCGGCCATCAGCTGCATCGAGCGTTTTGCCAGTGCCGGGTCCATCCAGTCATGCATGGCGTAAACCAAAGTGCCGAAGTCGCCGACCTGATCACGGAAGGCAAGGATCTGATCCACCACGCTGTCGACCGTACCTGCAATGACCAGTTTATCGAGGACATATTCCGTCGTGATCACCGAGTCGGGAATGCTCTGGTCGGATTTGAACAGATTGCCGCGATTACCGAAGCCGACCAGTTTGCGTACCAGTTGCTTGAAATAGAAGTGGTAGGGACCCTCGGCGGATTTGCCGTAGCGCTGAGCCGTGGCTTCGTCGTCGGCGACGAAAATGCTCTTCGCGACACGCCAGTCTCCGGTATTGGCGACCTGACCGATGTTCTTCTTGCCCTCGACGTAGTTGGGCCAGTGCGTCTTGACCCATTCCGGCAGCAGGAAGTTGGCAGAGATCGGCAGCCAGCCACGCTCGGCCATGGCGATGACGCCTTTCGAGTAAGGGGCGACCACGGTGCCGACGATGGGCGGGTACGGCTTCTGGTAGGGCTTGAGGATGATGCCCTGGCCGATTTCGGGGATCGCGGTTTTTTCGGTGGTGACTTCCCAGAACTGACCCTTGAGGTTGTACGGCGGTTCTGATTCCCAGATCTTCAGCACCATATTGATGCATTCAATGAACATTGCCGTGCGGTCTTTGCCGAAATTACCGAAGACTTCGGCATCGGACATCAGGCCACCGGGGCTGATGCCCATAATGAAGCGGCCTTCGCACAGGTGATCCATCATCGCGACCTGCGCGGCAATGGCAGCGGGGTGCGAGTTCGGCATGTTGATGGTACCGGTGCCCAGCTTGATGCGCTTGGTGACCGGGATCAGGCTGGCCAGAAAAGTCATGCAATGTGTGACGGTTTCAGCTGAGTCGGTGACATGTTCGCCGACATAGGCTTCCTCAAAGCCAAGCTCGTCGGCAAGGATGATGGCTTCGCGATCCTCGCGGAGTGATTGAATGTAGTTCTTGCCGGGGGGGTGTATCGGCATCATGAAGGAGGCGAGTTTCATACCAGTTCCTTGCTTACGTTTGTGATTGAATGTTGAGACTTGCTGCAGCTTATTCGGTCTGGATCTTGGCGTCCTTGATGATCTTGCCGAACCGCTCTGTTTCCGCTTTGACAAATTTCGCGAATTCATCCTGTGTCTTGCTGAGAATCACGGGTACACCGCCATCGTTGAGGCGTTTGTTGACCGTGGCGTCTTTCATGGCTTTCTGGGTCACGTCAAACAGCTTGTTGATTACCGGGCGCGGTGTGCCGACCGGAGCGAAAATGCCCTGCCATGAGCCGACCACCATGTCGAAACCCTGCTCTTTCATAGTCGGCATCTCAGGATAGGAAGGGCTGCGTTCCGGCGCGACAATGCCGAGCATGCGCAGGCGCCCCTGTTTGGAGAAGGTCGCTGTTGAGCTGAAAGTTGCGAACATGAATTGCACTTCATTGGCGAGCAGGCCGACGGTGGCCGGTCCGGCGCCCCCCTTGTATGGCACTTCAGTTGCGGTGCCGCCAAAGCCTATCAGGAACATCTTGGCCTCCAGCGAATTGGCGCTACTGGGGGCGGGGGAGCCGTAGTTCAGTTTGCCCGGGTTTGCCTTGATATGTGCGATCAGTTCCTTGACGGTTTTTGCCGGAAGCGAAGGATGCACCACCAAACTCCCCGGTACATCGACAACCTGACTGATCGGCGTCAGATCCTTCAGTGGCTTGATTGGAAACTTGGTGTAGTAAACCGGATTGATCGCCATTGTGCCGACGTTGCCCAGAAGAAAGGTGTAGCCGTCGGCGCTGGCACGCGCAGCGGATTCAACACCGATGTTTCCAGCTGCACCCGACCGGTTCTCGATCACTACCTGCTGCCCGAGTTGCTCGACCAGTGCCGGCTGAATGATGCGGCCGACAAAGTCAGAGGCGCCGCCTGGAGCGAAGGGTACGATCATGCGTACCGGGCGGTTTGGATAATTATCCGCGCTGAGTGCGGTGCCACAGGCGAACATCGACAGCGCAGTGGCCAGGACGATTCGTTTGCAGTGGAACATGGATTCTCCTTTAGTGTTTATTATATAAATACTTGTTTTTATTATACTTTTTCTTCTCCCGGCGCGATGGGCAGTTTCACCGGACGTTTCAGTTTAGCCGACAGATCAATGGCCTTGGTCAGCATCAGGCGATTATGGCCTTCAGCTGCGGTGGCGTGTTGTGTCGGCACGCCCAGTGATACGCGATTGAGCCATGAATTGGTCTCTTCACGCATCGGACCGCGCAGTTCTCCAAGCGCCATGTCGCCGACCGGGTAGCTGGTCAGGAAATCGACATGACGGCGTTTGTCCGGTGCGTAGCCTTCGCTTTGGATGAGGTTGGTTGCCAGCACGATGTCGCGGTGGGTATCGTCAATGGTCAGCACGCCTTCAGTGCCGACTGCGCCGACTTCCAGGCTGTAAACCGCACCAGGCCAGACTTCGGGCAGTGCCCAGGAAATCACGCCGTGGTAGATCGCACCATCATCAAAGCTGATGGTGTAACCGGTGCCGTCAACGCCCTGCCAGGTGGGTCCGAGGGCCTTGTTCACCGACCTTGCATACACCTCGACCGGTTTTTTTGATTCCATCAGCCACATCACGATATCCAGCGCGTGGGTGCCCGAGATCACCATCGGCGTCACTTCGGAACGGTTGTCGCTGCGTTTGTAGTTGTCGATGGCAACCAGGCGGTTCATGAACGCGCGTGAAGTCACCATGGTCACTTCGCCGAGAGAGCCGGTGCGGACTTTTTCCTTGGCGACCAGCCAGCGGCGGCGGAAGCGTTGGGTATAGCCGATGACGGCATCAACGCCGGACTTTTCGATGGCGGCGAGGGTCTGTGCCGATTCCGTGAGATCGGTGGCCAGCGGTTTTTCGATCAGCAGCGGCAGCTTGCGTTCGGCTGCCATGATGACCGGATCGACGTGCAGGTGTTCGTCGGTGGCGACAACCACCGCATTCACTTCGGGGCGCGCGAGCAGTTCCTTGTAATCGGTGGTGACGAAATCACCGCCGCATTTTTCACGGACGATCTCGCCACGTTCGGGGTTGATTTCGGCGATACCGATCCAGCCCACCGAGGGGTGCCGCGCGGCGAGTTCGGCGCGGATCAGGCCGACGCGGCCGGCGCCGATGATGGCGAGGCCGATTTTTTTCAGATCTTTTTTCATCGGGAAGCTCCGGTAGCGAGCGGACGCGATTCCGGCAACGGCAGCATCACCGGTTCATTGCGTTCGGCGGAAAGGTCTGCGGCCATGTAAACCTCCATCACATTGCGCGCCTGTTCGGCGGTGACCAGCACTGGACGGTCGCAGCAAACGGCTTCGATGAAGTGAACAGTCTCGGCATGCATCGGGCCGGCAAAGGCGTGGTCGACGCGCTCGCCGGGCATCGACGACATCGGCATCTGCACGCCATTTTTCATGGTGTTGAGCATGACGTCACGGTGGGTATCGTCAACCAGCAGTGCGCCGTCAGTGCCGATCATCTCGATCCAGGTCGAGCAGGCGTTCGGGTAACCCGGCGGCAGGCTCCAGCCGGCGCCGATGACGAATGACATGCCGCTGTCCATGGTCACGGTGATCCACTGCGTATCGGGGACTTCGGCACCGCTGTTGGCTTTCATCACGCCGAAGTTTAACTGGGAATAGACTCGGATCGGTTTCGCCGGAGCAAGGCACCACAGGATAAAGTCGAGGTCATGTGTGGCTTCCATCGCGGCCGGGGAGAGCTTGCTGCGGCCGGTGATCTTGGCGCCGAGGCTGCGCTGGATGTGACGCGACACCATTGCGCTGACCGGCTTGCCGATGGCGCCGGTATCAATGCATTTTTTGACGTAGGCGTATTTCGGATTGAAGCGCTGCGAATAGCCGATGGTGAACTTGACGTTTTTGCGCTTGGCGATGGCGATCAGTTCATCGGCTTCGTGCAGTTCGACGGCGATCGGTTTTTCCATGAACACGTGCAGGCCGCGCTCGAGGCAGTCGCGGGCCATCGGGAAGTGCAGCTTTTCCGGTGTTGCCGAAATCATTACGGCATCGAGGTCTTTGACTTCAAGCAGCTTGTGATAGTCGTCGGTGGCGGTTTTGGCATTGCAGGATTTGGCGACTTCGGCGAGGCGCTCCGGGCGGGTTTCGACGATGTGTATGTCCTTGACCGCAGGGTTGATAGCGCAGGTATCTGCGCGGATGCCGCCGCACCAGCCGGTGCCGATGATGCCTACATTGATTTGTTTCACAGCGTGAGTCTCCAGGTGAGGGGCTGTCCGCAGCGTGGCGGATGCCCAATGTATGACCGCGCAATGGTAACGACGGCGGCAGGGACGGACAAATACCGAAATGCAAGCCGTGACATATCAAACCGGCATGGCTAAACTATGAAGGGTGCAAAACGCATTTTTCCGCACCGCAACATGATTGGCTATGAAAAACCGGCTTTGTTCTGGTCAAAAATTTACTTTTGCCGGCAAGCTTCAAACATGCCGCTTTGTTATCTCAGCAGTTTAGTCGGGAATTAATCTCCGGGGCATCCCATGGACCTGCGCGGCATCCGTTATTTCGTCCAGATCGCCGAACTCGGCAGCATCACCCGCGCCGCGCAGCACCTGCGCGTGGCGCAGCCGGCGTTGTCCCGGCATATTCATGCTTTGGAGGAAGAACTGGGTGTGCCCTTGCTGGTGCGTTTGCCGCGCGGGGTGCGGCTGACCACTGCGGGTCGCCAGTTTCTCGACCATTGCCAGCGCATTGTGCGCGAGCTGAGCCGCGCCCAGGATGAACTGCGCAGCGGCGGTGCTGTGGCGCAGGGGCGGGTTATTCTGGGTGTGTCGCCGACAACTGGGCCGCTGCTATTGCCCGGTGTGGTGGAGCGCATGCGTCGCCAGTGTCCACAGATCAGCTTGAAAGTGGTCGACGGCTTCAGCAACCAGCTGTATGACTGGCTGCAGGCAGGGCGAGCCGATGTCGCGGTGCTGACCAACCCCGTGAATTCACGCACGGTGAAAGTGACGCCGCTGATTTCAGAGCCGGTCGTGGTCTACGCCAAGTCGCAGCCACGCGGGGGTAAACGTTTTTTTACCGTGGCGGATCTGGCGCGAACACCGGTGGTCAGTACCGAGGCCATCCGCCTGATTGCCGATGAGCAGTTGCAGCGCTACAAGGCACGGGTTCGCGTCGAAGCCGAGATTGATTCTGTCGAGGCAATCCGCCGTCTTGTACTGCGCGGTACCAACATGGCACTGATGCCCGTTTCAACCTTTCATGAAGATGTGACATCGGGAAAACTCACGGCCTGGCCGATTGCCGACGCAAACATCCATCGTATACTCACGCTCGGCCAGCAGGCGGATCGCCGGCCATCAGCAGCCATTGATGAAGTGGCGCAGATCATGGGGGCTGAAGTGCGCGCGCTGGCGGAAAGCGGCGTGTTCAGCCTTCCCGGTGGTAACAACGTTGCGGTGCGCGCACCGCGATCCAGAAAAACGCGTCATCAGGAGAAAGATTCAGCATGAAACGCATCGATGTACACAACCACGTGATTCCCGAGACCCTGGTCAAGGCCATGCAGGCGAATCCGGTCTACAACACCCAGATTGAGGGTGAGGGACACAACCGGGTATTCATTCGCGGCAAGGTGCGTTTCCCGTTCGAGGCCGAGTTTTACAACGCCGATGCCAAGCTAGAATCGATGGACCGCAAGAAAATCGACATTGCCTTCATTTCCCCTGGCCCGCAATGTTTCTTCTACAACCTGAAAGACGATCTGGCGATCCAGACCGCACGTCTGGTCAACGACGGCATTGCACAGATGGTCGCCGCCAAACCCGACCGGTTGCGCGGCATGGCGACGCTTCCGATGCAGCACCCGGAGGCCGCGATTGCCGAGCTTGAGCGCGTGGTCAAGGAATACGGTTTCAAGGGCGTGGAACTCGGCACCGCGATCGGTGAGGAAGAACTGGCGGATCCGAAGTTCCGTCCGGTGCTCAAGCGTATCGAAGAACTGAAAGTGATGATTTTCGCGCACCCGAATACCCAGGGCTCGGGCGGACGCCTGGACTGTTTTTATCTGACCAACCTGATCGGCAATCCGCTGGACACCACGATCATGGTCGGCAAGTTGATGTTCAGCGGCGCGCTGGATGAATTGAAAGATCTCAAAATCCTGCTGGCGCATGGCGGCGGCTTTTTGCCGTATCAGATCGGCCGCTTTGTGCATGGTCACAAGGTGCGTCCGGATACGGCTGCAGTGACCAAGTCCGATCCGCACGAGATGTTGAAGCGTTTCTGGTTCGACGCGCTGACCCATAGCCCGCAATCCATTCGTCACCTGATCGACATTGTCGGCTCGGAGAAAGTCGTGCTGGGTACCGATGCGCCGTTCGACATGGGTGAGATGGCGCCGGTCGACCGCGTCGAGCTGACGCCCGGCCTGACCCAGAAGGAGCGCGAAAACATCTACTGCAATGCTGCTACTGCGTTGTTCAACGGCAAGATCTGATGACGCAGGAGCGTTTCGTGCCAGGCCATCGCGGTCCGGCCTTTGTGGCGGAAGCGGTGGTCTGCTGCCTGTTCCAGGGCAATCGCGTTTTTGTGGGCCGTGATGCCGGTGGCGCGCCGCAACTGCCACTGCTCGATGTGCAGGCGATGGGCTTGTCACTGAAGTTGGCGCATTACCTGGGACGGCTCGACGGCAGACATTGTTACGGGCTGCATTTGCCACAGGGTGCACAGCCGCCAGCCGGACTGGAAAACCTGGGAATGCGCGCGCTGATTCTTGAAGGCAACGATCTGGCGTCGGCGTTGGCCGGTCAGGCGTTCCAGTTACTGGAGTGGGAGCGCACCCATCGCCATTGCGGCGCCTGTGGTGCGCCGACCACAGCTCATGCTTTAGACCGTGCGGTGGAATGCCCGGATTGCCGCATCGTCTATTACCCGCGTATTTCCCCGGTGATGATGGCGCTGGTCTATCGCAAAACCGACAACGGAGGCGAAGTGCTGCTGACGCGCAAGGCCGGCTATGCGCCGGGCCGCTTTACCGTTGTCGCCGGATTCGTCGAAGCCGGCGAATCACTGGAGCAGTGTCTGGCGCGCGAAGTGAAAGAAGAGGTCGGCGTCGACATCCGCAATCCACGGTATTTCGGCAGCCAGCCCTGGCCTTTCCCCAATTCGCTGGTGATGGCGTTCAGTGCGGAATGGGCGGGCGGCGAGGTGGTGCCCGACGGCACGGAGCTTGAGGATGCGCGCTGGTTTTCCATCGATGCCTTGCCCGATCTGCCGGAACCCGTGCATATCTCGCGGCAACTGATCGACGACACCCTGGTGCAGCTGCGCAATAGCCGGTAACCGGCACATCGTGGACATGTGCCGGCGGGCCTGTATCTGCGTGCTAGGATTGCCGCTGGAGGAGGTCCGGCGGCCACGCCGGTCCTGCAAATAAAAAAATCGTTTAACCATTTTTGCGGGTAACCACGCCATGCCTTTCTATCGTTTCGAGGATTTCGAAAGCAATTACCTGACGCCGCATCTGTCCACCGGCAAAGCACCGGTGATCGACGGCCGTTACATGTATTTCTGCCTGCTGCACAAAAATGCAGGTACCGGTTCGGAACTGCACTATCACCCGAACGAACTGCTGATTTTCCCTACCAAGGGCAAGATCAACGCCATCGTCGGCAAGGATCGTCGTGTGGTGTCACCAGGTACCTTTGTCCATGCGCCTGCTTTTGCTCGGCACTCAATGAAGGCCACCGAAGACGGCAACCTGCAATACCTCTACATCAAGGACAAGACCTGGACGGTCGTCGGTCTGGCCGAAGATGAGGCGGTGCCGGACAAGGCGATGACGGTTGCCGAGGTCAATAAAAAGTACAAGGTCGGTGACGGGGATAAACACCAGAAAACCCAGGGCAAGTCCCAGGCCATCATCGAAGGCCTTCCGGTGTGTTTTCACCCGATCCTCGACAGCCTCGATGCGCCGGCGCGTTCCGGGCGCTGTGTGAGCTGGATCGAAGGTCAGCGCCTGGCCTTCGGCCTGTTCGAGGTGCCGGCGGGTTATGACGAACCGGAATCCGTTTCTGCGCGCGAAATGTTTGTGTATGTATTGAGCGGCAGCATCGATGCGCAGTCCGGCAGCGAACGAAAAACAGTTTCTACCGGAGACATCGTTTGCGTGCCCAAAGGTGAGCGTTACCGAATGCAGGTGCGCAAGCATGCGCGTTATGCCGTGGTGTGTTCGACGCCTTGGCTCGAAGACAAGATCGACAACCTGTCACCCGAGGAGGCAGAGCAGGCGCGCGTCAACATGAAGCCGAATTAAAGCCAGGGCGGCGAACCTGGCCGGCAACAACGCAGTTGTAAGAAGCAGGTAGCAACGCAGTTTCAGAACGGTTAATCAAAACCACACTGGAGGGGCGATGAAATACTTTTTTAAAAACAAATGCTTGGAATTCATTGTTGGTGGGGCGCTAGGGGTTTTTGCGGGACTGGCGCAGGCGCAGGGCTGGCAGCCGCAGCAAAACGTGGCATTGATCGTGCCGTCCACAGCCGGTGGTTCTCTGGACCATGTGGGCCGGACGATCCAGCGCATGTGGGAGCAGCAGAAACTGGTGAAGGCTTCGAGCACGATTGTGAATATGGGCGGTGCCGGCCATGCACTGGCCTATAACTTCCTCAATGCGCGCGCCGGCAATCCGCTGTTTCTGAGCATCACGTCGTCAACTTTGCATGCCAACCATATCAACGGCCGTTATGCGCTGTCCTATCGCGACTTCACACCCTTGGCGGTGATGCTGACTGAATACATCGCCATTGCGGTTCGTTCCGACTCGCCGCTGAAAACCGGCAAGGATCTGGTGGAAGCACTGCGCGAGGATCCGAGAAAATACAGCCTCGCCATCAGCAGCGCTGTCGGTGGCACACATCATATTTCTTTCGGTCTGCCGTTGCAGTCGGGCAAGGTGGAGGTGAACAAGACCCGGCTGGTGGCTTTTACATCGACGGGCGACGGGGTTACCGCACTGCTCGGCGGCCACGTTGATGTTCTCTCCGGCGGTACCGTGCAGATTGCGCCGCATGTGGCGAGCGGCCGCATGCGGGTGCTTGCGGTATCCTCGCCCAAGCGGATGACCGGGACGCTGGCCACGGCGCCGACATGGCCGGAGCAGGGATACAAGGGCGTCATGGAAAACTGGCGCGGCGTGATGGGGGCCAAAGGGATTTCCGCCGCACAGATCGCCTACTGGGACGGCGTATTCGGCAAAATAGCGGCCAGTGCCGATTTCAAGGATCAGGCTGAAAAGAACCAGTGGGAAATCGCCTATAAAAATTCGGCAGAAACCGCCAAGTTTTTTGCATCGGAATATGCAGACCTGAAAAGTGTCATGGATTTCCTCGGCCTTTCGGGGAAACCCAATTCATAGTCATTACCCTTAAGGAGCAGCAATCATCAAACCGCAGTCAGTGGGCAGTATTGGTCTCGGCATCATGGGTGGCGCCTTCGCGCGTCACCTGCTGTCCGAAGGATTCAGCGTCACCGGTTTCGATATCGATCCGAAGCGCCGTGTAGCGCTCAAGAAGCTCGGTGGCAAGCCGGCGGCCTCGGCATCGGCGGTATCGTCGTCTTGTCCAATACTGGTGACATCACTGCCCAGTCTGAAGGCGGTGGATGCAGCCTTTTTCGGCAAGGGCGGCATTGTGGAGTCTGCGAAACGCGGTACGGTCGTCATCGAAACCAGCACGCTGCCGCTGTCCAAAAAGAACGAGATCCGCGAGGGGTGCCTCAAAAAGGGGGTTGTGGTCCTCGATTGTCCGGTCAGCGGCACTGGCGCGCAGGCTGCCAACCGGGACATCGCCATTTACGCCAGCGGCGACCGCAAGGCCTATGGCAAGGCGGAAGCGGCGCTCAAAGGCTTCTCGCGCAGCGTTTACTACTGCGGCGAATTTGGTAATGGCTCCAAACTGAAGTATGTCGCCAACCTGCTGGTGACTATCCACAATTTGTCGACGGCCGAGGCCATGGTCATGGGTCTGAAATCTGGACTCGACCTGAACCTGCTCTACAAGGTGATCAAGGATGGCGCAGGTAATTCCCGCATGTTCGAGGTGCGCGGTCCTCTGATGATCAAGGGGGATTACAGTCAGGCGACGATGAAAATCGACGTTTACAGGAAAGATATTGATATCATTGAGCAGTTCGCTGCGGACCTGCATTGCCCGGTTCCGCTGTTCGAAGCGTCAAAACCGTTTTACGCCGCGGCCTATGCGCAAGGCCGTGCGCTGGAGGATACGGCGGCAGTCTGTGCAGTGCTTGAACAGATGGCCGGCATCACAAGAAAAAAGCGGCGCAAGTAATGATGTAAAAAAGCAGCGTAAACAGAAAATCATTTCAACCTTAGAGAAGAGAAAGACCCGATGAAACCGACCATGTCGCCGCAGGGCCAGGCTGCACAGACCATTTCCCGCAACATGAAGCTGATCTCCCACAACGAGCTCGCAGGGTTCGGTGGCATCGGCGAGGGCATCAACATGCAGGTGACCAAGGACGGTCGCCGCATTCTGTGGCTGGCGCATGAGTCCGCGCCGAAGAACTTCACTGCGGTCGACGTCTCCGACGTCAAGAACCCGAAGGTGATTTGCCAGACCGATCTGCCGCACGAGCGTGTGCGTTCGAACTCGCTGGACGTGGTCGGCGACATCATGGTCGTGGCCTACCAGACCAAGGCCGTGGGCGACAAACCCGCCGGCATGGACATTTTCGACATCAGCACCCCGGAAAAACCGAAGCTGATTTCACACTTTGACGCATCCGGCCCGAACTCGCGCGGTGCGCACTGCGTGTGGTTTGTCGACGGCGAATACGTGCACCTGACCTCGGGCTCGGGCGACTTTGATCCGACGCACCCGAACGACTTCCAGTTCTACCGCATCATCGACGTGCGCAACCCGTCGAAACCGGTGGAAGTGGGCCGTTGGCACTATCCCGGCACGCACAAGGGCGACAAGGAAGCGCCGCCCCCGCGTCATCCGAAATTCGACGGCGGCTATCGTCCGCACAACATCCTGGTTTATCCGGAGCGTCCGGACCGCGCCTACGTCGCTTACCTCGATGGAGGTGCCGTGATCCTCGACATCTCGGATAAAGCCAATCCGAAGATGATCACCAACTGGCGTTATTCGCCGCCGTACAACGGTTTCTGCCACACGGTAATGCCGCTGATGAGCCGCGACATGCTGCTGGTGACGGACGAGTGTACGAAGGACGATGGCCTCGACTGGCCGAAGCTGGGCTGGGTGGTTAATGCCAGCGCGGAAACCAACCTGGTGCCGATGTCGACGCTGCCGCTGCCCCCGCTGGAGAGCTTCGTCAAACGCGGTGGCCGTTATGGCGCCCACAACATCCACGAGAACCTGCCGGGACCGGCTTCTTTCCGCTCCGACAACCTGATCGTCGGCACCTTCTTCAACGGCGGTGTGCGCGCGTTCGACATTTCGAATGCGTACCAGCCGCAGGAAGTGGCTTACTACGTGCCGGGCGCCCCCAAGTTGTCGCCGAAGGGCTCGATCCAGATCAACGACGTCTGGGTCGACGAGAACCGCCTGATTTACACGGTGGACCGTTTTGCCGGCGGCTTGTACATCCTCGAGATGGACATCTAACCGGAGCTGTAACGTAATGCTGGATGCACTTTCGGGGAAATTCCCGGTCAGCGTCATCACCGGGTTCCTCGGTAGCGGTAAAACCACGCTGATCAACAAGCTGTTGAAGCGACCCGATATGAATCGGGTCGCTGTCATCGTCAACGAGTTCGGCGAGCAGGCTATCGACAACGATCTGGTCGAAGTCTCGTCCGAACAGATGATGCTGCTGAACAACGGCTGCCTGTGCTGTGTCCTGCGAGGTGATCTGCAGGAAACGCTGCGTGACCTCTACGTCAAGCGCCGCAACGGGGACATCATCGACTTCACCCGTGTTGTTATCGAGACCACCGGTCTTGCGGATCCCGCGCCGGTGATGCAGACGCTGATGACCGACGACATGCTGCTGGCGAATTACCGTCTGGACTGCGTGGTGACGCTGGCCGATGCCGTCAATGGCATAGAGCAGCTGGACACCATGCAGGAGCCGGTGAAGCAGGCGGCGCTCGCTGACCGCATTGTCATCACTAAATCCGATCTGGCCGGGGAAGAAGCCACAGCAAAGCTGGAAGCCCGTTTGCGCGAGTTAAACCCCCAGGCGCCGATCAAGCGTGCGGTGAACGGGGAGATCGACCTCGAATTCCTGATCAATGTCGGCCTGCGCAACGTCAAAGGCAGGCTGGAGGACATCGAGCGCTGGATGGGTGAACCCGACGAGCATGGCGAGCATCACCGCCATGACGAAAAGGTGAAGTCCTTCTGCCTGCGTTTTACCGAGCCGATGAGCTGGAATTCGTTCTCGCAGACCATGGAAGTGCTGTCGGCGCTGCGCGGGTCGGACATGCTGCGGGTCAAGGGGTTGATCAATGTCACCGAGCACAAGGGACCGATGGTGGTGCAGGGTGTGCAGCACCTCTTCCACCCGCCTGTGGAACTGAATGAATGGCCCAGTGCTGACCATTCGACGCGTATCGTATTTATCACCCGCAATATTCCGCGGGAAACAGTGGCGAATCTGTTTGCGGCGATCGGTGCTGTGACGGCTTCTGCCTGAATTCCAAGCGCTTGTTAAAAAGCCCGCGTTCAGCGGGCTTTTTTTGTCGGGGCATGGTGATCTGAATCAGCTGTCGATACCGACCACATCATCGGGTTCGAATTCGTCCGGCACTGTTCCGTCACCGATACCGGTGACCATGGCGGCCATCTCCTTGCTCTGCTTCACGAAGTATTCCTGGCTGATGGGGTCAAAAAATTGCTGGCCGATGGCGACTTCGCTGAATTTGATGCGTTGACGGTTAGGGTTTGGGGGCATAGGGGTTCGGAGAAGTTGTTGATGTTTGTTATTAGATACCGAAGTCGGAATTTTGGGAAATGCTAAATCGCAAGCTCCAGGTACGAATTGTGGATTCAAGCTCTTGAATCTGCCTTGATTTATATAAATAATTTTATTCTTTTAAAGTATTACCGATTCGCCGGTTGTCGAATGATCATTCGGCTCATGCTACGCACGCCGCAAGCGAATTTAGCACTAAGGTGCTTTGATGGGCTTTGATGGGCCTTGATCCGGATTATTTCAGGGAGCGCAATGATTTTCATAACCTCAATGTTGGTGATATTTGCAGATCGATTCGTCCAGGCGAATCGGCCGATATCTTTGTGAATTTGATGCCGTCCCCCTTTTGGGCGTTGCTGTAATCCTGTTTCTGATGGTAAAACCTGAATTGCGATTGTCCGACCTACCGTCAAGGCCAATTTACCTTTTTCATGTCGATAGTTAAGGTGTGCACTGAATCATCCGGAGGGGCGGAAGGGTTATTAAGGCTTTCCCCTGGACGTCATTCAGTAATCCAACGCTGCGCTCGCAGGAATTTTCCATACCGGGCGCTAGTTATCCAGGCTTGAAGTTTAGGTAGAAACGGATTAATCCTGTCGAGCCAATCGCTGTTTGCGTCCCGGTATAAAAGAAGAATGCAATGCCAATGAAGCGGAGCTGCATAATAAATTGAATTGCGGAGGAGGTAATGGCTTACACCGTTAACCAGAGCCAGATTGCGGCAGAGCGCATTTTGGATGGGGTTGCTCGGCAACGTCTGATGACGAACCAGAGCAACCAGAGCGCCAGTATTGAACTGGACCAAATTACCCTTGCTGCGGGCGCTTCACTGCCGATCCGTAACGGGTCGGAAGACCTTGCGTGGTTCCAGATTCTTCAGGGTGATATTTCATTGTCAGCAATTGATGATGAATACCAAATGACGGAATCCCATGTGTGTTTTGTGCCACCGAATTTCAGTGGCGAAGCAAAATCAGGCGGTGGTGCTGTAGTTCTTTACGCAAGGGTACCGGAAGCTTCACGGTTCGATCCGGAAATTCTTTCTTCAGCGCGGAATATCAAAGTTGTCGATTGGTCGAAAGAGCCGGTTCTCAGTTCCGAGCACGATGCCCGAAAACGCATTTATCTGGTAACTCCCAAGCTATTTGGTACTAAAGCCATCAAGGGTGAGATGATTATCTATCCGCCGGGTACGGAGGCTGCAAATCATCATCATGAGGGTGCCGAGCACTTCATGTTTGTCCTCTCGGGTTCCGGAACCGCTTGGGCAAACGAAAAGCCGTTCGTTGTTCGTAAGGGCGACTTGATCTGGTATGCCGATTGTGAGCGTCATTACCTGCGCAGTGATGACGGCATCGAGATGCGCTTTGTCGAATTCTTTGTCCCGGGGGTTTACAAGACGACGTGGGCGCCAGGGGCGATGGTCTGCACCTGGGCTCCAACGGGGAAGAATATCCAGGGGGGGGAGGCTGCACGTGCGATCGCCCATCACCGGTCTGATGCTGGCACGCCATTGGATGTCTGACAAAGACGCAAGCACTACAAACTGAATGTAAACCGCTCCCGGCGAGGCGATCATGAGTGACGTTCTTTATCCGAAATTTTCCCTTCAAGAGCTTGAGCGGCGTCACAAGGCCATTCGTCAATTCATGGTTGATGAATGTTTGGATGCTGTAGTTGTTTACGGCAGTTCCGGTGTTAATCGCCATGACCAGGCGGATGTGCATTACGTGTCGAATTTCCTCGGCAATCGTAATAACTATGCGGTAGTGACGCATCACGAGCCGCCGGTAATTTTCGTGCAGTCATTCAATCATGTGCCCAATGCCCGGGAGTCTTCCGGAATCCGTGTTGAGTGGGGCGGTCCCGGTTCCGCGACGACTATCGGAAAATACCTGCTTGACGTTGGCCTCAAAAATGCAAAGTTAGGCTATGTAGGTGATGTTCCGGTGCAGACCTACCTCGCATGGCAGCGCGATTTGCCCGGATTTCAGATGGTCGATGTCACTCGCACATTCCGCCGCTTGCGTCTGGTCAAGAGCGCGGAGGAAATCGACTGGATCCGCAAGGGCGCAGCATTTACGGATCATGCCTTCAATGCACTGGTTCAGGGTGTTCGTCCAGGGCTTCGGGAATACGAACTGGGGATGCTGATTGAAACGGCGGCGCTATCGGCAGGCGGCCTGCCACACCTGCATTATCTTTCTTCCGGACCGCAGTCGGGGGGAGGTGCCTGTGTGCCGAGGCAGAATCTGTCTTCGCGCCTGATTGAGCGCGGTGATGTTATCAATACTGAAATCAGTGTCAGTCACTGGGGTTATTCCGGGCAGATGCACCGCCCGATTTTCATGGGTCAACAGCCGAATGATTTATACCGGCGCCTGTGGGATACGGCGCTCGAATCCTATGAGCGTTGTGTGAGGGTTCTTCGTCCAGGTGCTACCAGTGAAGATGTGCTGGATGCGGGGGATGTCATTGCCGAGCGCGGTTTTACGATTAACGACGGCTTTTTGCATGGCTTTGGCATCGGCTTGCTGCCGCCGAGCATCGGCACCCGTCAGTCCGCAGACCGGCGCGGCCCGGCGGGTCCCTTATTCACCTTTAAGGAAAATATGTGTGTTGTGGTTCAGCCCAATGTGGTCACGGATGATGAACTGGCGGGAGTGCAACTGGGTAATCTCTTCTTGATTACGGCCGATGGGGCCGAGTGCCTGCATAGGGTTCCTCTCCAGTATTTTGTTGTTGGCACTTAAAAGTTCTTTTAAACGAAAACCGGAGTCGCGATGAAATTCATCAATTCGAAAACAGCGGGATTATTTGTGCTGATGGCGCTTACAGCGCATTCTGCTCATTCAGCAACCGAAGCCTATCCGACGCGACCGGTGCGGCTGATTACGGGTTCACCCGGAAGTACATCCGACATCAGCGCCCGCTTTATTGCGCAAAAGCTCGGAGAGCGCTGGGGGCAGCAGGTCGTCGTTGATAACCGGCCAGGTGCAGGGGGGATTATCGGTGCCGAAATCGCTGCGCGAGCCGTTCCCGACGGTTATACATTGTTTAACGGTCAGATCGGCACGCACGCCAGCCCGCAATTCCTGTTCAAGAAACTGGCTTACGATCCGATCAAAGATTTCGCACCGATCGGTCAACTTACAACTTCCGGAATTGCTCTGGTTGTGAATCAGCAGGTTCCTTCTCGTGATCTGAAGGAATTCGTTGCTTTCGCGCAATCCCGTCAAGGTGGCCTCAGTTACGGCTCTGCAGGTGGCGGAACCAGCAGCCAGTTGTCGGGCGAGTTGTTTAATCAGATCACCGGTGCAAAGCTCGTGCATATCCCTTACAAAGGCGCAGGTTTTGCGCTGACGGGCGTGGTTGCCGGTGAGGTCCAAGCCGCATTCTTATCCACTACAACCGCTGCTGCGCAGGTCAAGGCCGGGAAACTGCGGGCGCTGGCCGTTCTGAGTAATACACGTTTTTCAGCATCTCCTGAGATTCCGACTGCCGCTGAACAGGGTTTCCCCGGTATTGACAGTACGGTGTGGTTTGGTCTTTTTGCCCCGGCAAATACCAAATATTCAATCATCCAAAAAGTCAGCCAGGGCGTTGGTGAGGTCATGCGTACACCGGAGGCTCGCTCCTTGCTGCTGTCCCAGGGTGCTGAGCCCATGCCTTCGACGCCGCAGGAGTTTGAACGCTTTCTCCGTCAGGAAATCAGCAAGTGGGGAAGGGTGATCAAGGTGGCCGGTATCCAGCCCAATTAAAAATTACTTGAGTTGATCATGCCATTTGCTGCCTCCGCTTATACGATAACAGCCTCGATTGAGGGATCTCCGTATCCCGCCCACCAGATTTTTATACCCTCCCTGGATGAGCTTTATGTTCCGGTCGTCCTGCGTAAACCGGAAGGTCCCGGTCCGTTCCCGTTAATCACGATGGGCAGGGGCGATGGTCGGGGTGGGATGCCTCACGTTTTAGCACAGGTCGAAAGACTGGTCCCGATGCAGGATGAAATGATTCGTCGGGGCTATGCGGTGGCATACGTCAATTACCGGAACGAGATTCCTTATTTTTACGGCAAACGTGGTCCATTACGAAATCTTGAGGACGACATGAGCGGGGGTGAAAATCGCACGCTCAAATCAAACGCCTCTTTGGACTCTGATGACTTGATTGCCATTTGGCAATATTTCAGTCAGCAGCCTTACGTTCGGAGTGATGCGATGGGGGCAATCGGCATCAGTCATGGCGGCGAAATGATATTAAAGGCTCTTGCCGAAGGTGCTCCGCTGGCCGCGGCGGTCATTGCGGAAGGGGCTTCCCACGAGTTCTTGGCCGTGGAGACCGGACCCAATGCACCCCGAATCAATGGGGAATTGCAGTATCAGAATACGGATGTTGTGAATGCCAATGCAGACAAGCAAGCAGCAATGAGCCGCATACGCAATATCTCTGCGCCGGCGCTTCATATCGGTCGCGAAGGCGACCATCTACAGGGTATTTTCAGGCTCGCCTATGAATGGATGCTCGAAGCTGGTTTGGCTGCGGAATGGAAGAGCTTTACCCACCCTGATCACGGGTTTTGTTTGATATATAGTGACCAATCCAGGGAATTTTTAGCCGATCCAGTGCAACTGGAGGCATTTGAAACCTGTATGTCCTACTTCGACCGCTTCCTGAAGCACCTCTGAACTTTTTCTTTGACCTTACTGATATTTATGTCGATTTTCCATCTGATTTATGCAAGCACGGCAGCCCCTGATCTAAAGCCGGTTGATCTTGAGAGGATTCTTGATGCCTCCGTGAGAAATAACAAACGCAGCGATATCACAGGCATGCTGCTTTATATCGAAGGCACTTTTCTGCAAGCCCTTGAGGGAGATGAGGCTGCAGTTACCGGAGCCTATCGCAGAATCGAGGGCGATCCGCGGCACCAAGGTCTCGTGGTTATCCAAAGTTCTCCCATCGAGTCGCGCAGCTTTCCGGATTGGAGCATGGGTTTCAAGTATCTGGGAGTCGAAGAATTATCGAAGCGGGATTCTTATCGCAACCACATCAACAATGATTTTTATTCTAAAGTCCGTGATTTGAAACCAGACACTGCTTTGGCCATGCTGAGGGAATTTTCTATATAACCGTAATGCCAGAAAGCTCTACTTTATCCTGGTCTAGAGTTCAGAGAAGGTTGTGAAGTCAGGGCAAAACGTCAACGGAAATTCTGGCATCGACAATAATTTTCTTCCACATTTTTAGGTCATTTGCCATCATCTCGCGGAAACCATCTGGCGTGGTTGTGGAGACTTCAAACCCGTTCTTTTCGAAGCGCTGAATAACCTCAGGTTGAGCTAAGCCTTTGATGATAATTCCATTGAGGGTGGTGATGATTTTAGATGCAGTGCCGGCAGGTGCGACGATTCCCCACCAACCGGTGTTGTAGTAACCCGGGATGGTTTCTGCAATGGTTGGAATATCAGGGTACGCTTTAAGGCGCTGAGAATGACCAACCCCCAGAATCCGCAACTTACCATCACGATGGAATGGCAGGGGTTGTAGCAGTCCAGCGATCAGCAAAGGAACGTTGCCCGCTACCACATCTAAAAATGCCATCGACCCCCCTTTGTATGGCACGTGTATAAGTTCAATACCTGCGCGAGTCATGAGTTGTGCGGCGCCAATATGATTTGGCGTTCCAACCCCGGGGGAGGCGATTTGCAGTTTGCGTGGGGCCGAGCGCGCAATCTCAAGCATTTCTTTAACCGTACTGATCCCGAGGCCGGGATGCGCAACCAGAGAATAAGGCACATAGGTGGCTAAACCGACAGGTGCGAAGTCTTTAATTGGATCGTATGGGATTTTGGTGCCAAGAAGAGCTGGGCCGGAGACCATGCCCCCTGTGGTCGCTAGAAGCAGCGTATAGCCATCGGGTTGCGCTCTGGAAAGAATGGCGTGACCCAGAGTGGCTCCGGCACCCGGGCGATTGTCGATCAATACTTGCTGCCCCAATGCTTTAGTTATTTGCTGACCGACTTCACGGGCAGTAAAGTCTGTGCCGGCTCCAGGTGTGTAAGGCACGATCATGCGAATAGGCTTGCTGGGGTAGGCTGTCGCAGCGGCTGCTTGGTGGTAAGTTGTCGAGGCAAGTGATAGCAGAGTAGCGAAGCAGGCTGAAAATTTACGTATAGATCTCATTTTTAAAATTTCCTAAAGCTACTGATTCAATTGGCTGGATTCCCGTTTAAAGTGAAATTTTGATAAACGAGTGGGTGGGGCGGCATGAGTAAGCATTTTGGTAAACTGCCCACTCGTGGTTGTTCAATGACTCTACCCACCTGTACCAAAGCGAAAAATATCAAATTCACATTTTCGGCAGAGCAGGCTGAAGATGGAATGCACTGGTTCAAGCGCCACCTTTTTTCGCTGCGTGATTGGATTAAAGTTGACGGATACTCAGTCAGCTGTAATCCCGGCTGTTTTTATAACGCGAGCCCATTTGGATATTTCATCGGCAAGGAAGGATGCCAATTCCGCAGGCGTACTCGGGGTGGGTTCGGCGCCTTGCATGCCAAGCCATCTTGTCATTTCAGGCGCTGAAATCACATTCACCATATCTTTGTTCAGGCGTTTGATGATCGGCTGTGGTGTAAGTGCCGGTGCAAACATCGCAAACCATGTAGTCGCTTCAAAAGCGGGCAGACCAGCCTCGGATGCCGTTGGAATATCCGGCGCCAATGAAAAGCGTTTTCTCGAAGTAATGGCATAAGCCTTGACTTTTCCGGCTTTTACCTGCGGTATGGCTATAGGTACTGGAATGACCGCTAACTGCACTTCGCCACTGATCACGGCTGTCGTGGCTGCACCTACGCCACGGTAAGGAATGTGCAGAAGATTAATACCCACAGAGTTTTTGAGAAGCTCCAGTGTAAGGTGGCCAGAAGTTCCCGCGCCGCCAGAGGCATAACTCAGGCGACTACCTGGATTTTTGGCGGCGGCAATGAGTTCTTTTAGTGTGGTTGCCGGTATGGATGGATGCGCAATAATTAACTGCGGTAGTTCCGCGTATCGGGTGATTGGCTGAAAATTACGTTGGGGGTCGTAGGACAGTCGTTTGATCAAACTCGGTGCAGCGCCAAATGAAGCGAGTTGTCCAAGATGCAAGGTATATCCATCCGGAGTTCCCTTGGAGGCAAATTCAGCTGCAAGCACACCGCCAGCCCCGGCGCGGTTTTCCACTATTACCATTTGTTTCCAGCTTTCACCGAGTTTCAGGGCGAGTTGCCGTGCCAACAAATCACCGCTGGTTGCTGGCGAAGCCGCGATGATTCTCACTGACTTTGAGGGAAATGTGTCCTGAGCATTAGCTGCATGTACCAGCATTGCCGCAAGAAATAATGCCAATCCGGACAGCTTCATGTTGTTCCCTCGTCGTGTAGATGTTCTAAAATCCAGCTGATCCCGCGATAGCGAGAGTGCTTTGGGGAGTGCTTTTCCAATTGCCAAATAAAACTATGCAATGTAACTGCTTTGGCTGGCAAGATAGCGCCAAAAGTTTATAACAATTTTTAGGGATTTATCCGATGACTCGCGAAACCGCTATTTCCAGGGCGACCCGTCTTTTTGATGAAGGTCAGTTTATCGAGGATCTCGCGCGTAGGGTGGCGATTCGAACGGAAAGCCAGATACAGGATAGCCGTCCCAATATGGATGTCTATCTTGCCTCCGAAATGGTTCCTGCGTTTGATCGGATGGGATTCAAGTCCGAGATTCTGCCTAATCCCGTTGATGGCGTTGGGCCAATTTTATTGGCGGAGAGAATTGAGAATCCGGAACTGCCAACAGTGCTGATGTATGGGCATGGGGATGTAATACGTGGGCTCGAAGAACAGTGGCGGGAGGGAATTGGCCCTTGGCAGCTGACTCAAGAGGGAGACAAATATTACGGACGAGGGACTGCCGATAATAAAGGGCAGCATTCAGTCAATATGGCGGCACTGGAAGTTGTTTTGAAGGAGCGCGGCAGTCTTGGCTTTAATGTGAAATTTATGATCGAAACCGGAGAAGAACTCAGTTCTCCCGGACTTCGTGAATTTTGCGAGCGATACCGTGATCGCCTGAAGGCGGATGTATTGATTGCATCAGACGGCCCGCGGCTCAGTGCGCAAAGGCCTACGCTGTATCTGGGCTCTCGGGGCTGCATAAATTTAAATTTGACGGTTGATCTGAGGAATGGTGCTCATCACAGTGGAAACTGGGGTGGTTTGCTGGCTAATCCGGGGATCGTTTTAGCTAATGCCCTTGCAAGCATTGTCGACAGCAAGGGCAAGGTACTTGTGCGAGAACTGGTGCCGGAGAGTATTCCTGAGAGTGTTCGCTATGCATTGGAAGATTGCCGCCCGTCTCCAGAGCCGGATGAGCCGCAGATTGATGAATGGTGGGGGGAGCCAGGCTTGAGCGCTGCTGAAAAGGTTTATGCATGGAACACCTTCGAGATACTCGCCTTCCGGACCGGTAATCCCGACAACCCAGTAAACGCAATTCCCGGTAAGGCAGTGGCTACCTGTCAGATTCGTTTCGTCGAGGGAAGTGACGTTCAGAACTTCGTCAATATCTTACGTCGCCATCTGGATTCGAATGGCTTCAGCAGGGTAGAAGTCGCCATGGCGCGCAAGTCCTACATGCAGGCTACGCGCCTTGATCCTGACAATCCCTGGGTGGTTTGGGCTAAGGAGTCCATTCGTCGCAGTACTGGAGGCTTGCCGGCGGTTCTGCCAAACATCGGAGGCTCATTGCCCAACGACTGCTTTGCCAAGACGCTTGGCCTGCCTACGCTTTGGATTCCGCATTCCTACGCCGGCTGCTCACAACATGCGCCGAACGAACACGCACTGGGAAGTATTTTGCGTGAAGGTCTTCAGATAATGACGGGACTGTTTTGGGATCTTGCCGAGCGCGATACCCCAACCGGCTTTCCCCGCCTTTCCTGAAATATTTTTTAAGGGATGGGCGGGCGGCTCCGCTCAAGTTTCAAGCGTGAGCAGCACCTTGGTGGGGGGGGCTGCTGTCCTCGACACGAGGATTTCAGCGACGCGGACGGGATCGGGTGCGGTTACTACGGGTTTCCCTGCAATTGATCCGGCAATGTGAAAAAGAACGTCGCTCCCTGGCCCACGGTGGACTCAACCCAGATCTCGCCACCGTGAGCGCGGACGATTTTCTGGCAGATGGACAGCCCCAGACCTGTGCCGGGGTATACGTCACGGGTGTGCAGGCGCTGGAACAGGTCGAAGATGCGCTTGAAAAACTGTTGATCAATGCCGATGCCGTTGTCGCGCACGCCGATTTTCCAGAAGCCCGGCTGACGCTCGGCAAAGACATGGATGACCGGCGGTTGCGTGCCGCGGAATTTGATGGCATTGCCCAGCAGGTTCTGGAACAGCTGGGTGAGCTGGGTGGGGTCGCCATGAACGGTGGGCAGGTCATCGCAGTCGATGACGGCAGCGGATTCGGCGATGGCGGCTTCCAGGTTGCGCTGCGCGCCGGCGAGGAGGGCGTGCAGGTCCACCGGCTTTAGCGCCGCTTGCGTTTTGACGAGGCGCGAGTAAGAGAGCAGATCGTTGATGAGGCGATGCATGCGGTCGACGCCCTCGACCGTGTGGCCGATGAGCTCGCTGGCCCTGGCGTCGAGCTTTTCCCGGTAATCCCGCTCGAGCAGCTGCACGCAGCCCGAAATGGCGCGCAGCGGTTCCTGCAGGTCGTGGGAGGCGACGTAGGCGAAACGCTCCAGCTCGGCGTTGGACTGACTGAGCTTGACGACCGTCTCCCGGAGGGCGGTCTCTGCCTGCTTGCGCGCGTAGGCCTCATAGTTGAGCGCGATGAGGTCCGCCATCGACGCAGCGAAGTTCTGCTCGTCCAACGTCCACTGGCGCGCCGGGCCGGCATGCTCGATGCAGATCACGCCCACGATGCCGCGCGCTGTCCGCACTTGGGCGTCAAGCATAGAAGTGATGCCGAGAGGCTTGAGGTAGCCTTGATCTGGCCTGACTGGTTTTTTGTGCCAGGTTCATTGACGCACTTTACTGCATAGCTTCTGCCTGTTCCAAGACGGGTGGTTGCGGGTTGATCGCCGCAGGTGCCGGTGGCCGATAGC
>JAURHM010000103.1 GCA_030833315.1 Burkholderiales bacterium | reverse complement strand
TAATTGATCTGGCCTTTGTTCTTTTTGGCCAGCGCGATGTATTCCTTGACGTTTTTGACCGGGAGCGAGGGATGCACCATCAGCATCAGCGGCTGCAGGGTCGTCTGCGTCACCGTCTGAAAATCCTTCAGCGGGTCAAAAGGCAGGTTCTTGTGAATGAAGGGGCCGGTACCCAGCGTGGTGATGCCGCCGAGGAACAGGGTGTAGCCGTCAGGTGGCGACTTCGCCGCAACCTGGCCGCCGATCGCCCCGCCGCCACCGGCGCGGTTGTCGACCAGCACGTTCTGCCCGAGCGCTTCGCCGAGACGCTGCGCAAGCAGGCGACCAAGGATGTCCGTCGGCCCACCCGGCGGGAAAGGCATCACCATGCGCAGGGCGCGGTTGGGATAGTTACCCGTGGAACCAGCCTGCTGTGCCGCAGCCGGCATGGCACCTGCGATCAGGACCGCAGCGCACAGCGCAATATTCAGTTTTTTGGCGATGCTCATTGTTCTCCTCCTCACAAAAACGGCCGGCTGTCGCTGCAACCGGTCCGTTGATCGCGCGATTAACCGGCCGCGGGTTTCGGCGGCCGCTGCGAAAACCGCCGCTCGAAAATGATTTCGGCCATCCGGTTTTTCAGCATCTCGATCGAACCGCCGGCGAGCATCCAGCCGCGCGAACGGCGCAGACAGTATTCCACCAGTGTTTCCTGCGTATAACCCAACCCGCCCATCACCTGCATCGATTCGTTGGCGACTTCATAACCGACCTGATTGCACATCAGCTTGGCCACCGTGGTTTCGTCCGCTGCCGGGAAACCGCGATCAGCATTGACCGCCGCGCGATACAGCAGCAGCTGCGCGGCATCGAGCTTCATTTTCATGTCGGCGAATTTCCACTGCAGGCCCTGGAACTCACACAGCGGACGACCGAACTGCTTGCGCGTCATCGCATACTCGCGCGCCAGCGTAAAGCAGTAGCGGCCGTAAGCCAGTGAGCGCGCGGCGTTGCCGATGCGCTCGGCATTAAAGCCGGCGATCTGTTTCTTGAAACCACCGGGCCCGAGCAGCACATCTTCCGGTGGCACGTAAACGTTGTCGAAATACAGCGTCGCCCAGTCATTGCCGGACATGAATTTCGCCGGCTTGCCGGTGCTGAAGCCTTCGGCCGTACGGCGCAACATCACCGAACCGATGCCGCCGACGCCCGGGCCGTAACGCACATAGACCAGGTACTGGTCGGCATGCGGATTCGGAAACACCTTGCGGCCGTTGATGCGATAACCGGCGCCGTCCGGCGTTGCGCTGGTCACCAGATCCGTCGTCGCCGAGCCGGCCTCGGGTTCGGTCATCGCCACCGCAATCACCTCTTCGCCCTTGAGGATCGGCGTGAGGTAGCGCTTCTTCTGATCGTCATTGGCAAAATGCGCGAGCACACGGATCGCGCCGAAGTTGCCTTCCTGGATCACGTCGGCGCTGCGCGGGCAAACCGTGGCCACGGTTTCGATGGCAATCACCGCATCCATCAACGTGCCGCCCGAGCCGCCGTCCTTTTCCGGGATGGTGATACCGAGCAGCCCGGCCTCAGCCATTTTTTTCGCCACTTCATGCGGAAACTGCGCCGAATGCGCCCGCTCCAACGCCCCATCAGCCAGTTCCTTGCGTGCAAACGCAAGAACCGAGTCCCGGAACATTTCCTGCTGCTCGGTGAATCTGAAATCCATCACAAACCCTTTCACGGCCGCCGCGCCATGCTTGCACGCGACAGAAAGATCATTTACGGTAAGCGCACGCTTGTTCGTTATACGAACAAGTATTCGTTATACGAAATTAATCATGGCCACGACACCCCGCAAAGTCAACGCAAAGTCCACAACGGAGACAGCTGCAGATACCTCTGCGCCGCGGCGTTCTGACGCATACGTCGAATCCTTCGCCAAGGGACTCACGGTAATACGCAGCTTCGGTCCGCAGCACCGCCGCATGACCCTCAGCGAAGTCGCCATGCGCAGCGGACTGACCCGCGCCGCGGCAAGACGCATCCTGCTGACGCTGCTCGAACTGGGTTATGTCGCGCAGGATGGCCGCAGTTTCACGCTGACCCCGCGCATCCTCGACCTCGGTTATTCCTACCTGTCGTCGATGCCGCTGTCGACAATGGCGCAACCAGTCATGGTCGAACTCGGTAACCGCTTCAACCACTCGGTGTCAGTAGCCGCACTCGATGGTAGCGAAGTCGTTTACCTGCTGCGCGTACCCAAACGCAATCTGCTCAACACCCCCGGCATCTCGCTCGCCGGCATGCGCCTGCCAGCCTATGTATCATCGATGGGCCGCGTCATGCTCGCCGCCCTGCCCGCCGACGAACTCAAACGCGTGCTGGATGCCAGCGACCTGCGCGCACTGACGCCGAAAACCGTGTACCAACGTGCCGCACTGGAGGAGGAAATCCGCAAATGCGGTCGGCAAGGTTATTCGCTGATCGTCGATGAAATGGAAGAAGGCCTGTCCGCGGTGGCCGCGCCGATCATCGATGCCGGCGGCCGCACGATCGCGGCGATGAACATCGCCTTCAACACCGGGGCGGTGAAACGCCAGGAGTTGCTCAACACGGTGTTGCCGGAACTGCGGCAAGCGGTAGCACTCTTGAACAGTATTCTTTCGCTCAATGCGGGTTGAGCGGCGGCCTTATAAGTATCTGTTTGGTACTTAGGGCGAAACGTAACCAAAATAGATTTGCAAAAACTGCTTAAAAACGTTCTCTTTCCGGTGATTGAAGCGGTATTCAATTTCTTTCAGATACATCGGGAAGTGATACTTTGAGACACCCCGGTAGTTGTAGAGAATGTG